>NZ_JAUBRI010000196.1:0-1064 GCF_036701795.1 Microcoleus sp. N9_A1 | reverse complement strand
CACAACCGCTCATGTCAGATTTTTTGTTTCCTACCCTTCTAGCATAACTGGGGTTATATTTAATTGCAAGCCCCTAATCTTGAAGATTTTTTCCGTCGAGAAACCCGTTTTTTAACAGTGAGATAGCACGGTGCCTTAGTACGTACCTTTCCTTTTTCCCAGCAGTCGAGATTTTCCCCTATGTTTAGGAATTTTCGTGGGAGTACCAATGTCAACTAAAACCTACAACATTGATTAGACCTCTTGCAAAAAAAATCTATGCTATAATAGAAAGTTTTCAATTTAATCCCCCTAGAGCTAACTCATAATTATAAATTGCTGATAACAAATTACAACGCAGACCATAACGGCGACGACGATTCCGATAACGACTCGACAAGATTTTAAAAATTTTCAGACTCCGGTTAACGTGTTCAATAACAATTCTTTCTTGTGCTAGAGCTCTCCTTGTAGTCTTTTTCTAAGAGAGAAAGTTTCCCATTTTTAGGTTTCTTTCTAGGAATATAACTATTGGAATGATAATCTTTTATGCCTTGATACCCACTATCTTGTAAGCTATCTGTTTCGGGATGAAAATGGATTTTACTTTTTTTAAACAAGCTAAAATCGTGGCAATGTCCTTGCCCAAAAGCAGTGCAAATAATTGCTCCTGTCTCTTGATTAATGACCAATTGAGTTTTGAGGGTATGACATTTCTTCTTGCCTGAATAATATTTTTTCTGTTTTTTTTTGGGTCGTTCAATAGCTGTTTCTGTGACATCGATCGCCACGACTGCTGGATAATCAGAGTTTTTGAGTAATGCTTTTTTCCCAGGAAGACGGAATTTTCCCGTTTTCATTAAAGTTGATTCGATGTCAATTACAATTCGGCAAATAGTTGATTCAGATACTCCCCAATTTGTCGCAATATGAAAATATGTTCGATATTCTCGCCAATATTCCAATGCAACTAAGACCTGTTCTTCAAGAGTTAGGATAGTCCCACGCCCCTGCCGGGGCGACAGGTCGCCTGAAAGTCATACAGTCCGGCAACTCTAGACAAATAGCATGAAAAAAGATAGGGT
>NZ_JAUBRI010000026.1:8851-82211 GCF_036701795.1 Microcoleus sp. N9_A1 | reverse complement strand
CCTCATTCTCTCCTAGCGCGGTGGCTCTAGTTCTTCTTTTGCCACCGTTCTCATCTTTGGTTAGTCTAAACTACAGTTGTAAGCAGACTCCGGCAATCGCACGATCGCAATATCTGGTTCTGCTTCAGAGTCTGATAGCGTAATCGGCCCGTTGAAGCGGACATCAGCTTTACCTGCGAGTAGTTCTTCGAGGTATTTAGTACCTCGTTTGGTTGTGTTGTAATGAATTGGGGTTTCTGGACTCATCTGGCAAACTTCACCAGCTAGCAACTCCACACGGCGATCGCGTAGAATCCCTGCTTCAATCATGCGGTGATAGTCGCCCACAGACCATTTAGCTAGCGTTTTCATTGCAGAATCGAGGGATTTTCTTAAAAGAACAACTTTATTTTACACGATCGCCCTTATTCAATACCTAATTAAAGTGCGATCGCGAAGCCTGTTCGCAGGACAATCGCGCTGACCAACTTCACCGACATCTTCACACGAGCGATCTGTATTACCATTTCAATTAGCGTAGATACAAGATTGACTTGTGTAAAAAATCAAGATACAGTCGAATGGCGAGAAACTATCTACTTTTAAAACTAATCGCCTTATGAAAAACAAGTTCGTTGCACTATTAGATAGGTTAGAATGCTTTTTAATAGCAGCGATTGACATTACATTCCTCACATCCATAGGCAATTATTTGAACTATCGTCAAGCGACACTTGGTGAGTGGTTTTACTTGTGGATAATGACAGCTCTGGCGCTATATCTTCTGGGTCTATACACCATTGCTGTGGTGGATCGACAACTTTCAGAACAAGAAATGGAAATTGAGCCGTTGTTTCTGGTTTTCGGTTGCATCATCGGTTTGGTGAGCGGCTACTTAGTTGCCTATTTCTACTCATCTTTCTACTCATCAATGCCGACTTTGCTACACAAGTTGCCGGGGTTATTTTGGGGTTTACTTTTTCCGTTTTTGCTATCTCTTTTAGGAATTTGTATTGCTGGGAAATTTAAGCGGAGTAAATCGACAAGCAATCTAATCGTTTCATTGTTGAGAATTTTAATTCCGTCTGCGATCGCTTTAACATTTATCTTGGTTAACAACAACGGTTTTCCTGGTCTAGCAGCCCCTGCTGAGGTTAGACAGCAATGGGCGTCCAAAGAATTTTGGAATTATGCCGGAGTTGTGAATTCAATCAAAAGCTGTCAGCCCATCATCCAGCGAGTAGGCAGCGTAAAATTTGTGGCACCTACCCAAGGTCAAAACGATGTTGTGTTTGAGCCTGGTAGTTCAGGTCATTCCGGGGAATTGACGCTAGAAGTAGTTGGTGAGAAAGGTATAGGTGTTGCTAATTTTGACTTTCATATCGGTACTTTCGTCTCAAATGTTCGATTTACTTATCAGAAGAGAACAGAGGAACTATCCTGCGCGAAATAGAAGAAATCCAACTCTTTCAGAATTTTGGAGACGACGCCCGCACCGACAGTACGATCGCCCTCGCGAATGGCAAAACACCTATTTAATTCTCTAGCTTCTAGCTTCTGCCTTTAAAAATGGGTGGTATAGGAGTTGAACCTATCTGATACCGGTTAAAAGCCGGGTGCATAACCGCTTTGCTAACCACCCTTAAAAATTCAGGGTTTGTGTAATTACTAAAAAATCATTGTGTAGTAAACACTTCAGTCATTTTTTGCCCCCAGCAATTCCAACGAATAAAGTCTTGATTGCTAATGCTTCACTCGATAATGAAGCAAGATGAAACCGTTGCTATAGATTTTGCGATCGGCAAGTTCCAAATTAGTGGGATCGAGTGCACGGGCAAAAAGAGGAATTCCCGATCCGATAACTACCGGATTCAACTTCACAATCATCTCGTCAATCTCAGAAAAAAGAGTTGCCGCTAAAGCCCCACCACCGCAGAGCCAGATGTCTTTACCCGTTTCTTTTTTCAATTCCTTAACCAATGCGATAGGATTGTCCGAAACCACTTCAATATTCTCATCGGGACTGGCTTCCATAGTGCGCGAAAAAACATACTGCTTCAAGCTGGGATAAGGATTAGTTACACCAACATTTAGCCCTACCTCATAGGTTTTCCGTCCCATCAAAACCGCATCAAACTGCTTGTTCTCTGCAGGAATGCCAAGAGCTTCCTGAACGTGAGCCGGAATAGTCTCAGGAAAGGAATCGAACAAATCAGCGAAATGCTCCCCTGACATAGGAAAACAATCAAATGAGCCATCTTCGCGAGCAATAAAACCGTCAACGGTGCAAGCAACGTAATATTTTAGTTTTCTCATATTTAACCTTTCTTTTGATAAACTGAAAAGACTACAAATGGAGAGGACGGGAGTCGAACCCGCATCGATCGGCAGCAACTTTCAGGAAACGCGCTTCCTTACTGCCCGCAAGCAGATGAGAACTGCCCCCATCTCGGACTGTTAATTCCTTTCAGTGCCTCCGCAACCCGCTGCCAGTTTGCATTTTCAGGGAACGTCGCGAAGCAACTTTTTACCCTACTCAACAAACCCGATCGTCCTTTTGGGAGCCGCTTTTCCAAAGTTTTTACGGTGCCATTCCACTTAGGCGACCTCCCCATAATTTTGCTCAGTTTAGGATAGCAAACCTCGTAAAAAAAATTAACCATAATTCTCCCTTATTTATATATAAAATCATAACCAATCCACCGAGTAGGTACTGCCCCTCCTATCCCCGCGTTATCAGCACGGTGTCTCGCTTTTCGACTTCCGGTGGTTAAAAGGAAGATGAAGGAATCGAACCCTTACAGTTACCTGTACCCCAGTTTTCAAGACTGGTTGCCAACCGTTTAGCGGCATCTTCCAAGGGGTGTCTGACGGGAATTGAACCCGCTATTACTGGCTCCACAAACCAGCGCCGCTACCGCTTTGGCTTCAGACACCGCAAGTGGAGTCAAGGAGAATCGAACTCCTGGCCTCTTGCGTGCAAAGCAAGCGCTCTACCAATTGAGCTATGACCCCGCGTCAAAGATTCACCTGTCGAGTAAATCTAAAATCTAAAATCTAAAATTGGTGTGGTGGATTGCGATCGGATTTGAACCGATATCTTTCTAACAGCCAGTTAGATGCTTTACCAATTAAGCTACGAACCCCAGACAGCAGGAGCGGTAGGACTTGAACCCACAACATTCGAGGTAGAAGCTCGACACTCTATCCAGTTGAGTTACGCTCCCATGTTTTTTGTTAATGCGTGATTCCCTACGGGATAGCTGCACTTCACGCACTTTGACGTGCAAGTTATCAGAGCATTGCGTTTTCTCAGTTACTAGAGGGACTCCGCCGATGAGTTATTACACACTCTTTAAAGGATGGCTACCTTCAAGCCAACCTGCCGGGTTCAATGCACTCCTCGTTCTCAAACGCCCGCTGATTTTGACAGCGTTACCTTTCCTCTCGTACTAAAGTATGTAGGCTCCAAAGATTGGGACACGCAAAGGGCGATCGCTCTTACTATAAAAAATTATCCATTCAATGGAATCAACCTCCTTAAATTAAAGCAAAAACAACGAGAGTGGTAGGACTCGAACCCACAACATCCGCGTCCGAAGCGCGGCGCTCTATCCATTGAGCTACACTCCCATAAATTGGTAGTCCTGACAGGAGATTACCCCGCGTCTGCTTGTAAGGCAAACGCTCTACCATCGAAGCTCAGGACTACAAAAGCGGATGATGGGACTCGAACCCATGCGCTGAGAATGGCATACTCAGATGCTAGCCTTTACATCACACCCGCAAACCGATTTTAGATTGGAAATTTGAGATTTTGGATTGAAAAAACCTCTCATTTAGCCAAGCGGATAACAAGGCTCGAACTCGTGCCTAGAGTTTGGAAGACTCGAATGCTACCGTTACACCATATCCGCAATTGTGGGGCTGGTGATAGGAATTGAACCTACAACCGACTGATTACAAATCAGTTGCTCTGCCTAATTGAGCTACACCAGCACGCCAAGCAGATGGTGAGATTTGAACCCGCAAAAAGGCTGTATGAAACCCTCATGTTGTTAATTACCAAAAAAAATTGGTTTAAAGCCGGAACCCTTGTAGGGAGAAATTAAAAGAAGACTATTCATTACTCCAATCCTCTTGCTTCCAGGTAGAGGTCGCTATCAACTGTCAACTGTCAACTGTCAACTGTCAACTGAAATCACACCTGCATTTTTGGTGGCGGGGGCAGGAGTTGAACCTGCTATTAAGAGGCTTATGAGACCTCCAAGCCTACCCAGGCTACTTCACCCGCGATGTCACCAAATACCCCTGACTGGCATCGAACCAGCACTAACTAGATCCTAAATCTAGCGCCTCTACCGATTGGGCTACAGGGGCAAAACCGATTTGAGATTTGAGGTTTGAGATTTGAGATTGAATAAAACCTCATACCCCTGACAGACCTCGAACCTGCAAAAAACACTCGTTCAGAACGAGTGATGTTTTCCAATTACATCACAGGGGTAAAGTCGGGATGGTTGGATTTGAACCAACGACTCCATGCTCCCAAAGCATGGCTTCTGGCCGCTGAATTACATCCCGTTCATGCTCCTAGTGAGACTCGAACTCACACTCAAAATAAAACAGATTTTAAGTCTGCCGCGTCTGCCAATTCCGCCACAGGAGCAAGTAGAAACTTAGTTGAAAATTTGGTACTCGGGAGTGAGATTTGAACTCACACAACACAATTTTTGAAATTGCGGCCTCTGCCAATTGGGCTACAGGAGTGTAATTTATCTGCTTTGGTAATAGCAGAACTGGGAAGGCAGGGATCGAACCTGCATTTTGCCGCTTTCAAAGAGCGGTGCCATACGATTAGGCGACTTCCCAATAATTGGGTGCCGGGGTAGGCTTTGAACCTACAGAAACTCCTATTTCAGAGATAGGCGACTTTACCAATTTGTCTACCCGGCAATTAAAAAAATGGCTGCCCCAGTAGGACTCGAACCTACAACCTAGCGGTTAACAACCGCTTGCTCTACCATTGAGCTATAAGGCAACGCAATCCCCCAAGTCAGTATCGAACTGACGACCTCTTGTTCTTCACACAAGCGCTCTACCAACTGAGCTATCGGGGGAAAACGGAGAAGGAGGGATTTGAACCCTCGACGGCTGTTAAACCGCTCTTTCTTAGCAGGAAAGCGCCTTAAGCCACTCGGCCACCTCTCCTGAGCGAGAACGGAGGGATTTGAACCCCCAATCTTCAGTTTTATTAACTGAGATGTTATCCGGCTACACCACGCTCTCAAGATTGCAACTGCGGATTAAATGCAGTTACAAATGGGTCAGGCTGGAATTGAACCAGCAACGCTTTAAGCTACTGTTTTACAGACAGCTACCCACGCCAATAGGAGGGCCGACCCAAGATAGAAATTTTGGTAGGTCGTCGAGGAATTGAACCTCGATCCATCCGCTTAAAAGGCGGCTGCAAAACCATTCTGCCAACGACCCACGAGAAGTGCTGACGGGAGTTGAACCCGCAATCACTTGGGTGAAAACCAAGCGGCTTAAACCATTTGCCTACAGCACTATAAATTGGCACAGGAACTGAGATTTGAACTCAGAATGCTGGTTTTGGAGACCAGAGTGTTGCCAGTTACACCATCCCTGCTTTTGGTGGCAGCGGCGGGATTTGCACCCGCATTGATTAAGGTATGAACTTGGCGCTTTACGATTAAGCTACGCTGCAATGTCACTTTCGCTTCGTTCCTTTTCAAAGTTAAAAATTTCTATTAAAAGACTGTTAGTTTAATCTTTTAATTTCTAATTTTTAATTTCTGATTGGGAACAGAGGTTAGGGCGGGATTTGAACCCGCGAAATTCGGTTTTGCAGACCGATGCCTTCAACCACTCGACCACCTAACCTGGGAGTCCCGACGAGGTTTGCACTCGCAATCTTCACGCCAGAGGGGGAGACGGCTTGACTTTTGCCTACGGGACTTTGACGGGAGTAACGAGACTTGAACTCGCAACCTTTCGCTCGACAGGCGACTGCTCTGACCGGTTGAGCTATACCCCCGCGAAAATGAACAATATTCTGTCCTTGAATTACTCAAGTTGGGACGGGGTGGCGGTTGATTCCGCGTACTACAACCCGATTGGGCTTTTGTTGCCGGAGTCTACACCGCCAAATGTCCGCAATTATGTGACATGATTAATTATTTATTCAGTTTTCAAGGTTCGTATTGCTTTTGAGATAAAGCTTTGAAGCTCTTTCCCCTTCGCCATACATTTATACTACATCGTGTAGTACGAAAATGTCAAGGGGGTAATACAACTTTTTTTGAAATTGGTTTTTTTCAATGGTGGTCGATCGCCCAAACCAACACTCCCAGTCCCGCAAAACCCATAAAGGCTAAGACCTTCGGCTGCTGAACTGGTGGTGTAGCGCGTGGTAAATCTGAAATTAAAACTGTACTACACTCCGATTTCTGTGAATTCTCGCCGTCGCGCGAGGTGGCACTTCTGGAAAAGCAGATTGAGTTTGAGCCGCACTCAACCTCCACGGCGACTTCTAAATTTCTTCAACCCACTTGGCATTGGTTTCGTCTGTATAGGCGCAATCGGGATCGCCCGCAAATCGCCCGCATTCGGGATCGCCCTTGGGATCCCGCTGTCAATCCCCGCTGAGAGATATTTATAAAAAATTCAGTTTTTTTTGCCTGAAATTCCCATTATCATTATCCGCAGTGTGGAGTGAAAGGAATTTCAAGTGAGCGGACATCATCTGTTTGATAGACTGCGAAAAAAATGGCGTTTTGTGGCGATCGCCCTGGCCACTGCTACGATTAGCTTTGTCATCGGTACGCTGATGCCAGGAAACCAACAGGGAAGCAACAATCCTGCAACCGCTCAGGTGCAGGTGCAGAATCTCAGCCAATCCTTAACGGTAAATCCGCTAGCAAAGGAAGTAGGGGACGATCGCACAGCGTTTAATGTCGATCGCACAATTGAGAAACTTCTGACTGTATTGGAATCAAAAGAAAAACTTTTGACTTTTGTGCCGCCGGAAGAGTTTCAGGGAACAACAGTTTTTGAAGGAAAAGTCAAAAATTCTGAGAAAGTTATTGCTTTAACGGTTGATGACGGGCCGTGGCCGGAAACGACGGAACAAATGCTCGATATTTTTAAGCAAAATGATGTTAAAGCAACTTTTTTTTGGCTAGGTCAATCTATCGAAAGTTCTCCTGAAATTGCTCGCCGAGTTGTCGCAGAAGGTCACGCGATCGGCAATCATACGTGGCATCACTGGTACGATGCGATGGATGCGGCGACGGCGGCTGATGAAATCGATCGCACGGCTAAACTTATTTACGAAACGACGGGAGTTAAGACTACTTTCTTCCGCCCGCCGGGGGGTGTTTTGAATAATGGTTTGGCTAAGTATGCTAAGGAGCAGAATTATTCTGTGGTGATGTGGTCGGTAACTTCTGCGGATACCGATCCGCGCGCTCAACCGTCGGCTTTTGTTAATAATGTGTTGAAGGGTGCGAAGCCGGGGGCGATCGTTTTGATGCACGATGGCGGGGGCGATCGATCTCGTACTGTTAAGGCTTTACCGGAGATGATTGCTGGTTTGAAACAGCAGGGATATCGGTTTGTGACGGTTCCTGAGTTGCTGGAAATGCAAGACCAATCAGCGTAAATTGTGGGGCGATTGCTTGTCTTTTTTTGAGGGTGATAATAAGGCTAAACAAACCCGGTTTCTTATCGTAGAAACCGGGTTTCTGACTCTCTGTGCGTCCATGACTGATATCAATTACGGCTGTACGGGAATGATTTAACCACAGAGAACGCAGAGAACACAGAGGAAGAGAAGAGAGAGATGAATAATTTCGATACTAACGGATTTGATATGAGTGAGGAAAATGCCGATCGCCCAAATCACCTAAAAAAAACCGATTGGCCTGCGATAATCAGCTTTGAGATATCAAATATTACAAATCAAACCTTGTCTGAACAGCTATTAATTCCACCAGAATCAACCGATAGCCCAAACTTCCCTCACTGGCTGCACTCGTTAGAAACCTGCGAGAGTACAAACAGTTGGGCGATCGCCCGCGCGGCCAAACTTCACCACGGAGATGTAATATTTACTCAGCAGCAAACCAGCGGGCGCGGTCAACACGGACGCACTTGGTATTCGCCGCCCGGTGTTTTTACTGCGAGCTTTGTCCTAGACAATCTCAATCCCCATCTGTTACCCGGACTCAGTTTAGCAGTCGGTTTGGCGGTGATTTACGCGATCGAAGATTTGGTTCCCGAATGCCGCGATATGCTGCGCCTGAAATGGCCGAATGATGTTTGGATACATCGCCACAAATTAGCCGGAATTCTCTGTGAAGCCACTTCTAGCAATGTTTCTGGCAAAACTCGCGCCGTTGTGGGAATTGGACTCAACCGCTGCGTAGATTTCGCGGCTGCGGGATTGGATGAAAGGGATCTTGGCAATGCGGTAAGCCTGCATTCTATTGCTAGTACAGTACCAGATGAACTGTGTTTGCTTGATCGACTGCGGCACTATTTACTCGAACTAGCCGATATGTTTTCTACCACAGACAAGCCAGCCTCCAAGTCCGGTTTAGCGCTACTTTTGCCGGAATTGCGCCGCCGTGATGCGCTGATTGGCTGCCCGGTGTCGATCGAACTTGCGTCGGAAACCATCTGCGGAGAAGCCGCCGGCATTGACGGAAGCGGCCGCTTGTTAGTATGCTTGGCGGGCGATCGAATACAAGCATTTACATCCGGCCGAGTTCGATTAATTTAAGAGGAAGAGGGAAGAAGGAAGAAGGAAGAAGGAAGAAGGGAAATGGAGTCACAGCAATATTTTCAGCCCTAAAAAATGTCCTAACCTTCTTGCCAGTTACTATAAATTAAGAGAAAGAAGTCATTAGTCATTAGGGAAAATTCCCAATTAACAATGCCCGATGCCCAATGCCCGATGCCCCATTCCCTATCCCCAATTCCCAATTCCCTATTTCCAATTCCCAATTTTAATTTATCACCTCAAATACTACCAATCTGCTCAGCCACAGGGGTTGATTTGCCTCCAAACCTTCGGGACGACCCTTAGTAGAAGCAACTTGTATTCTGTTGCCATTTATCCCTTGTCTAACCAAAATACCTTTCACATTTGTCGCCCTTTCCAGTGCCAACTTTTGATTTTCGGCTGGAGTGCTTTTCAAATCGCTGTAGCCAACTATCCTTAAATTCTTCGTGCGATTTTTCTCCATATATTCCTTGACTTTGCTAAGCTTTTGTGCTACATCTTTCGCCTGCAAACTTGCCGAACCAGCACCGAAATACACGCGAACTGGCATTATTATTTTTGGTGGCGGTGGATTTCCTATTATCACTGTATTTGTTACAGACTTCACCCCCGGAATTTTCTCAAAAGCTTGAGTTATTTTCTGAGCATCTGGCACTTTGCTGACGCTGCCTGCAACGGCGACTTTTCCCTCTGTATAGCGAGCTGAGATATTAATGCTTTCTACTTTATTCAAAAGAGCTACCGTCCGCTTGACATCGCCTTCGACTAAAACTGGATCAGGAGGTACTTCAACGGCTATAATTTTATTTTCAATTCTTAATTTTGGAGCCGCTTGCTGAGCAATGTTTTCCGCTTTCGATCGCAGCTTTTGATTCGGCACTCGTCCAGAAATCTCCAATAATTTATCTTTAACATCTGCCGCGATCCGATAAACCGATAACTCTGGAGCAGATTGTAAAGCTAAATTCGTATCTGCTTCTAAGCTCGCTTCAACTCCGCTGCGGTATTGATGAATTCCCCAAGGTAAGCCAATTAAACCTAACGCTGCCAAACCGATAATGGGTAAAATTGGCAGTTTAGAAGATTTAACTTTTACATCTGTCTCGATTAATTTTTGCAATTTCGAGTTTACTTCGGGTGGCACAGTTGCTGGATCGCCGTTAAATGACTGAAGTTGATCTCCGTATTCTTGAACAATATTGTTAAATATCGATCGCATTTTGTACTTAAACCACTGGCGGGTTTCTCCTTGCATCACTACTGCTAGATAACACGAACCCGCTACTTCCAATACTATGGTAGATGTGCCGTATTCTATGGCATCAATCTCGGCAATATTTCCAGACTGAGATATGCAATCGTTGACAAAAGCCCGAATAGCAGTCAGCATCCCCCCTACCATTTCTGATTCTAGCTGTTCGCGTTCAGAATGCTGCACTGCTGAAATTACTAATCCCGATTTTGCTTGAATTAAAAAAACAGCTTTAACACTCAGTGGTGTTGTTTCTTTCATCAGCAATTCTGCTTCAGAAATTCCCTGCAATTTTGCTTTAATTTTGCGACTAATTACCTCTGGACTTAAAGTGGCTTCTAGTTTTTCATTAATTTCCCGCATCATCTCGGCGATGTATTTTAAAATCGTGCTGCCGATTATCGGATAAAGTGCATCCGACATTGCTTCTCGCTTGAGATGAATTTGCTGTTTGATAGCGCTGGCCATTTCCGGCGCGATCGCCATGGCAATTTCATCGGGCGATTCACTCATTCTGTGGCTGATTCCCACTGTCAGAGCAGGTGATATGGCGACTCCCATCGATTGTCTATTTTCTCGGGTTTTGGTATTAATTATTTCATCAATTATGGGAGCTATGGTTTCGACAAATGATTTTCTCGACTCATTAATTGTTTGGATCATCATTTCGGGAAAAATGATTTTAATTCGTGCCAGTAATTCTTCCCGATCGCCTCCCCATTCAGCATCAGTAATTTTGCGATCGAGTTCCCCTACTTTATCGTTGAGTCTGTAATTATAACTTACAACTTCATCTAACAAGGGTAAAATAGATTCGATGACAGACTTTTGCAGTTGGGCGTGATGGCTAACCATCAGCTCGTCAATCAAAGGTTTCAGTAAATCGGTAAACAAGTCTGTCGATTCATAAATCCGATGTTCGATCGCCACAATCTGTTGTTCGATCTTCCCGAGTCTTTGATCGATCTTTTTATTCTGAATGATGGCATCGACAGCGGGGGCGATCGCAGATTCTATCTCTAGTTTTGCTTCCCCGATGTTTCGAGACAGCATTTCTACAATCACTGGCATTATTCTTGCCATCAACCCTTCTATCTCGGCTAAAACTTGCTGCTGAACTTCGACAATCTTAGTTTCATTATTTAATATTTGTGCTGCAATACCGCTGTTTTGAATAGCCGTGTTGACACCAGGTGCGATCGCCTCTCTCACCTCTAACTTTGTCTCCTCGATTTTCCGGTTCAGCGACTCGATCATTAACGGCATTAACCTTGCCATTATATCTTCCGGCTGAGATTTTTGCTGTCGCTGAAGATTATTTAGTCTACTTTCTACATCGCTCAATTTTCCTTGAACTTCTCTTTGAAGAATTGCTGATTGTATCAAAGGTTCGATCGTCCCTGCTACTTGTAATTTTGATTCATCGATTTTCTGATTCAGCAAATCAGTTATTGCCGGCATTAGCATCGCCATTATCTCTTCTGGCTTCTGAATTGGCGACTGTTGCGTAGCCAGTCGGCGTTCGATGATGCTCAATACTTTTTCTTCTATTTCTACCCAAGCTATTCTTACCTGTACTGAGGGGGTAACAGCTTCGACAATCTCTGATTTTAATTCACTAATTTTGCGGTTCAGCAATTCGCTAACTACTGGTACTAGCTGCTTGATTAAATCTTCCGGTTGCTGCTGGTAACGATGCTGAATATTCGCAACTCTATCTTCAATTCTTACTACGTGTTCTTCAAGTCCGTTTTGATTGTGAATTACTTGATTGACTTTTGGTGCGATCGCCGAAGCTACCTCTAACTTAGACTCCTCTACCTTACGGTTGAGCAGATCGCCCACCACCAACATCACCCGTTGCATTAACTGTTCTGCATTCGGCAGTGGCTGCTGGTTCAAATTAGCAATTTGATTTTCCAAATCCGCTAATTTTGCCTGCAATTCGAGCGGATTATTATTACTGCTAGCGAGTGCGATCGCCTTTTTTGATTCCGACTTCAACCCCTCTAATTCATCTCTCACTAACTCAGGAATTAACGGTTTCAGTAAAGTCATCAACTCTTGGGGTTCAGACATCAACTTCTCAAAATTTTCTAACCTTTGTTCCACGCTCAAAACATTACTGTAAAATTCCGGTAAATCCCTTTCAAACAGCAGTTCTTGCAACCGCTTAAACTCCTCTACTGCTTGTTCTAATTCTTCCTCCGACGGTCGATTTTTTTGAGATACCTTCCCGGCTATAGATAAATCTGGTTCCTCATTATTGTTTTCTCGTCTTTGAGAGGGGATCTCTTCATCATTAGTTAATACTTCCGGTACAATACTCGGTGATTCGATCAGAAAAGACAATTGTTTGCGCCGATTTTCCTCATCCTCTAATCGCTGAACCGACTTTTCCGAAAGCGGTAATTTCAGCTCGCTTGGCTCTTTTTTGGATTTTTTCAATAACTGAAATTCAGTCAGTATGACTAGCAATTCCTGAAGTTGCTCTCCAGCTTTAGAACTTGCCTGAGTTGCATCAGAAACTTCTTTTTCTGACTGATATATTTTGCCTGGATTATCATTATATTCTGCCATACTGAGCTACCAAAAGTTGATTTTTATCGACCGAAGGAAATTACCAGCTTGCTTGCCGCCTCACCCCAGCGAAAATCAATAGGAATGACACAATTTTTCGCAGCGTCAGGCTTACTAAAGCTATCGCCCTATTTTAACTGCTGTTCTGCGACTAGCCAACTGAGCCGCTAACTGCAATGCTGCCTTCATGCTGGAGGCATCGGCAATTCCTTGACTTACAATATCAAAAGCTGTGCCGTGATCGGGAGATGTGCGGACAAAGGGTAAGCCAATTGTAGTGTTGACTGCTTTGTCGAAAGCCATCAATTTGACTGGAATCAAGCCTTGGTCGTGATACATTGCCAAGTAACCGTCGTGAGCTTCTTTGGCTAAGCCGTACCAAACTTTAGCCGGTTTTACCCACATGGTATCCGGGGGTACTGGCCCGTCTAACCGCACTTGAGGAAAACGATCGCGCTGCGTTTCCAACCACGGTATCATCCAATCTTGCTCTTCATTTCCCAGTTTGCCATTTTCCCCACTGTGAGGGTTTAAGCCAGAAATCGCAATTTTCGGTCTTTCGATCGCAAAATCTTCCCGCAAACAGTCTATCAGCAATTCTAGTTTTTCGCTGAGCAATTCTGGAGTCAAAGCATCCGGTACTTGACGCAGGGAAATATGTGTGGTAGCGAGTAAAGTTACCAGCGTCCAGCCACTGTGGGGAGATGTGGCGACAAACAGCATTCCGAATCGCTGCGATTTTGCCCTTTCTGCGAGGAGTTCTGTTTGTCCGGGATAATTGTAACCGGCCGCCTGCCAGCAAGTTTTGGAAATGGGGCCGGTGACAATGGCCGAGAATTCGCCGGCGATGGTACGGGCGATCGCCTGTTCCATATACGCAAAGCTAGCCGCCCCACTAGCAGCATTCCCGACACCGGGGACAATTGAGCCCCACTTGCTGTCTGGTTCAATATCAATAATATTTAATGTTTCGGGATTTGCCGCTTCTGCTGGATTGCTCGATCGCAACTTATCGTAAGTTTGCTGCAAAATTCTCTTAGATCCGAAAACCGTCACCATCAAAGCAGCAGGGGGATCGGCCAATGCCTTGAGAATCACTTCCGGGCCAATTCCCGCCGGATCTCCCAGAGTTACAGCTAGTTTTGATTGCCGATCGAGACTCAAAGCAGTTTTCTCCAACAAAATACAGGAATTTCGGCACTGAAATTTTAGCATTCATGTACCTGGTTGCCCCAAATTATATTATCTTTATTTAATGCGATCGCCCAATTAGACATATAAAACCATGAATCCTGAAATTTTCAATGCAGCCTTTTTGTCCTTTTCCCTAATTTTCGTGGGTATAGGCGGAGGCTTCCTCCTGCTCAAACTGCAAGGCGGCGAAGAATAAGTTTTTGCAACAATCATTCAGAAGTCTTCTAAATTAAGCCTTCTAGCTTCTGCCTGCCACCCATAGCCAGCCTGCTGCCGAAGCTTTCAAGTCCAAAATGAGAAAAAATCAGGCTTTTGTTAAGTTTTTATAAAAAACATAACAAAAACCTGATACCATCTTATTGAAAGTTTAAGATTCATCATTAATCCCTAGATGACTTTATTGATTTTAGGTGCCACCGGCACTCTCGGCCGCCAAATAGCCCGCCGCGCCCTAGACGAGGGCTACCAGGTGCGCTGTTTAGTCAGAAATTACAGAAAAGCTGCATTTTTGAAAGAATGGGGCGCTGAACTCGTACCGGGGAACCTTTGTCAGCCCGACAGCTTGATTCCTGCACTAGAAGGCGTCACTGCTATCATCGATGCAGCAACAGCCAGCGCGGCAGATTCTGTCAGCATCAAAAGAGTAGACTGGGACGGAAAAGTATCGCTAATCCAAGCAGCAGCAGCAGCAGGCATCAAGCGTTACATATTCTTTTCTTTTCTCGATGCCGAGAAATATCCGCAAGTTCCCTTGTTGGAAATCAAGCGCTGTACGGAGCTTTTCTTAGCAGAATCCGGTCTAGATTACACAATCTTGAGACCTTGCGGCTTTTTGCAAGGACTGGTGAACCTGTACGCCATGCCGATTTTGGATGGTCAGGCAGTCTGGCTGCCCAACAAGCCGTCAGCCCTTGCTTATATGAACACTCAGGACGTGGCAAAGTTTGCCGTCCGAGCTCTTACCGTTCCCGAAACCGAGAAAAAAACCTTTCCGGTAGTGGGAAATCGAGCTTGGGATGCTGAGGAAATTGTGCGGTTGTGCGAGCGGCTTTCTGGGAAGCAAGCCAAAATCACCCGCACGCCAGATGCCTTGTTGCAGGCTACTCGTCAATTTGCTAAGTTCTTTCAGTGGAGTTGGAACGTAGCTGACAGATTGGCTTTTTCAGAAGTTTTAGCAGCCGGAAAACCCTTGAAAGCTCCGATGGATGACGTTTACAGCGTCTTCGGAATCGACCCCAAAGAAACTACTACTTTGGAGTCTTATCTCGAAGAATACTTTAATCTGATTATGAAGAAGCTCAAGGAAATAGAGTACGAGCAGCTTAAGACTAAAAAACGGAGTAAACAAAAAATGCCCTTTACTTTTTAAAGTGCCGAAAGCTGGAATTATATACAACGACGTTAAACCAGTCTCTTGTCGCATCGCCGAAGAGTTGAAAGACAAGCTGACTGCCCGCGGCTGGGAGGTCTGCGCGGTTTCCGGTGCCGGGGGAATTTTGGGCTATTCTAGCCCCGATCGCCCGATGTGCCATACTCCGATCGACCAACTCGTCCCCCCCGGTTTTGACAGCGACATGGAGTTTGCAGTGGTTTTGGGCGGCGACGGTACGGTGCTGTCGGCATTTCGCCAAGTTGCTCCCATCGGAGTGCCGCTGCTGACTGTCAATACCGGTCACATGGGCTTTTTAACAGAAACTTACCTGAACTTGCTCCCGCAAGCTTTGGAAAAGGCGATCGCCGGAGAATACGAAATAGAAGAAAGATCGATGCTGGCGGTGCGGCTGTTTCGAGAAAACGACTGCCTCTGGGAAGCTCTTTGTCTCAATGAAATGGTGCTGCACCGGGAACCGCTGACTTGTATGTGTCATTTTGAAGTGGCGATCGGTCAGCACGCCTCTGTTGACATTGCAGCAGATGGAGTCATCATCGCGACTCCGACAGGATCGACAGCTTACGCCCTTTCCGCCGGTGGGCCTGTCATCATTCCCGGAGTGCCGGTGTTGCAGTTGCTGCCTATTTGCCCGCATTCAATGGCTTCGCGGGCTTTGGTGTTTTCCAACACCGAGCCGGTCAAGATTTTGCCGGCAAGTCCAAACCGCCTGGTAATGGTGGTAGACGGGAACGGCGGATGTTATGTTCTGCCCGAAGATTGGGTGCAAGTCGAGCGAGCTCCGTACCAAGCCCGATTTATTCGGGTGCAATCTTTTGAGTTTTTCCACATTTTGCGGGAAAAATTGGGCTGGGGCTTGCCTCACATTGCTAAACCGAGTTCCGTTGAGTTGCCTTGATAGTTGTTGGTAATAAGCGGAGTGTAGCGGAGTGCTAAAGTCCCGTCACTTCGGCTACCCTTCGGCTACCCTTCGGCTACGCGGTTCCTGAGCCCTTCGACTACGCTCAGGATAAACTACGTCGAAGGGCAGTGCAAGGATCAGTGCAAGGATCAAGTGCAAGGCTCAGTACGTCGCCTTTTAGGGCGGCTTTTTCTTTGTTTTTGGGCCGGATAAAGCTCGATCGGAATCTCCTACGGCATCCTTAATTCTCGATCAAGATTCCGAACCATCTCCTCGCGGAAGCAGCGTTTACGAGAGAACGGTTCGATTCAGTGGCGACAGATATGACCAAAACGAAGTGCGAAAACCCTGTGCGTCCGCTCCAATAACTTGTTAGTTGGATGGTTACGGGGACTTCGGTTTGACTTCAAATTCCATTTGGGAACCGTAGAAGCAAACATCAAATTCAAGAAAGAAATTCGTCTGCCCCAGAATCAAAGGTGTATTTGGACGCTTCACTCATGCAAAGACTAATTCAGTTGGTGGAAATTCTCCAATTCTGGCGATCGCAGAAAAAGGCATTGCTGGTTGGTTGCCGAGATTACCAGCTAATTGAATAATGGCTTTGCGATCTTCCCACACGCCGCCCAGTTGAAGACCAAGTTCGCAAGGTAGGACATTAACTGTAGCCCCACTATCCACCAAACCGATCGATTCAACTATTCGATCTTCCCGGCGTAATGATAATTACAGTCTTGGTAAACTATCAAACTCATTTTGGGCTGGGCTGGTGGTTGAATACTTAAATCGCATACATCAATTGCTCTGTGTTGATTTTTTGAGGGTTTCCATCAAAACTGCACCCGCCCCAAAGCTATCATAGGTCGTTGGCAAATCATATGTTTTAAATGGTTCCAACGGTGAAATATCCTCAGCCATATCCAAATCCTCAGCCAGAATCCGAATTAGTCTGAGTTTTTCTGTTGCGGAAAGCAATCGTGCGGACGGAAGCACTTCAGCTAGTGTCATTTCATGTACCTCTTTGCGAGAATTCATATTTATAGTTTACTCTACATGAATCAATCTCAAAAAGCTGCCCTGATACGCTAGCTTTTATAAGCTATTGAACTGTGTCAATGGCAGATACGGCATTCGATCGACCATGCCAAGACTGCTGTCAATGATTTTGTAGGGAAATCTCTGAGCGTCAACCATTCTGTTCTTGTTGTTTTGTCGTCAGAAGATTCATTAAAACATTGGCAGCCTCAGAGCAATTGTAAGGCGACCAGACCGGATACTCTCGATCGGCAAAAAAAAAGTTTGTTGCATCTTCTTCTTTGACCAGTTCTGTTGCCAGAAACTGCATCAGCCGAAGCTTGTCAATTTTTGAAAGTTCCTGGATCTGTGACATTAGTTCAGCCAATGGCATTTGAGAATCTCCTCGTTTGAGGTTTGGCGAAAAGATTGGATCTACTAGCTTGTTGCATGGTGCGCGATCGAAGCGTATCTATTTATTCTACCAATTTTCTGATTTGTCAAGCTCTCGATCGAGATTCCGAATCATCTCCAAAGTCAGGCAGCGTTTGCGAGATAGCATTGGTACGCAGGAACATTTTTGGTTTAACATCCCACCCATTACCTATTCGCCATTCCCTAAACCACTGCTGCGATCGAGAAAATCAGTAATCTCCTGATAAAAAGCCTGTCCCTTTCCCCTGCTGCTACTTGCAGTCACCAACAATCTTAAAACTTCCACAAGCGAACTAATCGTAGCATCAAAAATCAATGCAAACAACTGGCTTAAATCGTCTTGGTTTTGTTGCCCGTAGGCTAAAGCATTAATATAATCATTGCGGATTTGGTTGTCAATCACCACAATCGGATAGCCTGCACGGATTAAGAGTAAATTCATTAATAATCTGGCCGTTCGACCATTCCCATCCCGAAAAGGATGGATAGAAACAAAACGATAATGAGCGATACTTACATATTCGACTGGATGGAGCCTTAAAGCAGATTCCGAGTTGAGCCAAAGCGCAAAATCCCCCATTAATTGAGATAGTAAATAATGGGGAGGATAACGATAGTTCGTTCCTGCCGCCATCACATCCAGAGTGCGATAACTACCCGCTTCCTCCGGGTTAATTTTGCGGAGAATAAGATTGTGAATTTGCTTTATTTCCCATTCATTAATCTCCGTATCCCTTTGGGCTAAATTTTCAATATAATCGATCGCCTCCTTATGTCCAATAACTTCTAAATGTTCGTCAAGGGTTTTGCCCCCCACAGTAATGCCCTTCGTTAAAACTAATTCCGTTTCACTTTGGGTTAAAGTATTACCCTCAATGGCATTTGAGTTATAAGTAAAGCGAACATCATAGAGCTTTTTGAGTTCGGCGACGAGGGTGGAATCGAACGGTCTAAACCCATCTAGCCAAGCTTTTAGTTTATCGATTCGTTCTAATTTAAGCCGATAATTCATGATTAAATAGTTGTCGATCGAAGAGGTTAATGAGAATTCCTTTTGTTTACCTAAAATAATTACCTTTTGAATGAATTTCTCGTATAGTTGAGTTTCCATCTTTGAAAATACTCCCCCCTTCCCTAAACTTGATGAATAGAAACCCCTTCGCCTCGATCGAATTCCCCTAAGCTTTGACGAATACCTGCAAGAGTTTCAAGAAGTTCTAACCGATTAAGTAGTTTTTCATAACTTTCCGCATCCTGAAGCACAGCAACCGCTTTACCATTAATGGTGATTACGATTGGTGTTTTATCTGTTTCAAACTGATGAAGCAACTCAGCAGCTTCCTGTTGAAATTGGTTCAGAGGACGGCTATGGGAGAGGTTAAGCATGGTGTTCACTTTTTTTGAGTGTTGTTAACAATTTAGCAAAAATTATTTTTTATTGCCTAAATTATAAATTCACCTCAATCCCCAACTCCTGACAAAATTCCTGAATCAGGCGATCGCTCTCCGACCTTGCCCGATCCTACCAATTTTTTGTAGGTCAAACTCGCGATCGAGCTTCCGAATCATCTCCAAGGTGAGGCAGGGTTTATGAGATAACGGCTAAAGTGAGCGGCGGCAGACAGGTTAGATCACCCACCGATAACCTCTGTTCCGTCCGCACCAACGCAGTGTTAGGCGGGCTTCAACAACTTAACTAAAAACCCAATAGAGCCTTTTGAACTTCCTCCGATGAGACTTCAACTAGATTTTCAGTCGTAACATCTTCGTACTGGTAACTCAACTCAATCTCTCCGTCAACAGCGCTTACAAGCCTCAGTTGGAGGTAGGAAGACTGATTTGACCATACCAGCCCTTCAAGAACACCATAATTGTCTGTAAGTTTATTTTTGTAATAGGGTTTACTCATTTCTGTCTCATCCTATTTGATAGTTGTTGAAATGATTCAAAATCTATTGCTGTAGCACCCGTCCCCTGGTTTGCCAAACCGAGTTCCCTACAAATAATTTTATAAACTTCTTTAGAAAATCCCCCCTTAAAATCCCATTGTCTACCTTCTTCTGCCATTGTTACAATACCTGAGATATTTGGATATCTATAACCAAGTTGATTGTTTACAATATAAGCTGAGAGTTGATTACTATATTTAAATTTTAAAGGACGCAGCTCCTTTAGTAGTAGCAACAACTCAATACGTGCGTCCCTGCGTCGCTTCTCATCTGCCTCCCTGCGTCGCTCCTCATCTGCCTCCCTGCGTCGCTCCTCATCTGCCTCCCTGCGTCGCTCCTCCTCTGCTTCCCTGCGTTGCTCCTCCTCTGCCGCTCTAAGCTGACTCTCTAAGTTATCTCGCTCAACACTTAGTTCATGTTTGCGATCAACTCCAACCAAGTCTATCGTTACAAGGTCAAGGAAACTAGGTTTTGGAGAGCCTATATTTTTCCAGATACTCTCTACTTTTTGGATCAAACCAGATAATTCATTTTTGTAACTTTGAGGGATATTGTCTGCGTTTAGCCAAAGCTTACTAACTTGTTCGCCTTTTTCGGTGGTTTCAATTTCATACCAGAAATTGACTGTTTCAAAAGCTTCGCCAATGTCCAATTTTTGAGCTAATTCAGGATGTTTTTTCTTGATTTTTTTGATATGGAAGAAAACTTTTCCATCAGGATTAAAAAAAGTATGACCGACAAACCCAAATCCTCTATCAGGATTGTAGCCTTTGATACTGCCGAAGTCTATTGTCATAAAGCTAATTCTCTTCACTTACCATAAAGGGGCATGACTACACTATAAACAGGATTTTCCTGCTGACAAAAGAAACTTTCAAGGTAGCCTAACTTATAATTGTATCGCAGTTGCGGTACAATACTGGATAAAATCGAATAATACCGCAGATCGAGGACGTAGGTCAACTCCTTCTTACTCCCCATCAGAATCTCCTTTCCTCGATCGAGTTCGCCGCACAATTCAACTTAAACACTTAAGCCGTCGCACTGAAAAAAGCTATCTTTATTATCTTTGAGATTAGAGTCGATCGCACACTCTCGGCGATCGGTGCATTATGATAAAGCAAGCAGCGATAAATTATCGTCTTCATAAAATAATTCGATCGCGTTAAAATTCTGACGCAGCAAATTTTCAATTTGCAATGTCGAACAGTTTCCAAGACAAAGCCAAATAACTTTCGGTGGATTCCCAAATACTAAGCTCAGATCGTGCATATCCGCGTCTTTCGAGACAATCATCAAATTATTGTCTTTTGCATAATCCCAAACTATTGGGTCGATCGTTGCTTTCATGCCCACATCAAAGGACGTGAAGCTAATTTGGGAAAATATCGCTCAAACGATTCGGCAACTTGGGCGACAAGTTTTCATCAAAAAGTAATTTCATGCCGATAAGGTCGCGGTCATAAACCGACGCTCGCGGTCAGCAGCATAAGCTATGCAGGCTTTTAAATCTTCTCGCGTCAAATCGGGAAAATCGTCGAGAATTTCTGCTTCGGTCATCTCGGAAGCCAGGTACTCAAGCACTTCATAAACCGTAATTCGCAAGCCGCGCACACAAGGCTTACCACCGCGTTTATTTGCCTCGATCGTGATGTGGTTTCGGTAGTTCATAGTTGGAATTTTTGAGAATCTCCTCGTTTGAGGTTTGGCGAAAAGATTAGATATACTAGCTTGTTACATGGGTGCGCGATCGAATAATTGTATTGCAGTTGCGGTACAATACTGGATATAATCGAGTAATACCGCAGCTCGATCGTGTATGTCAACCCCTTCTTAATTATATTTTAGATTAGAGTCGATCGCACACTCTCGGCGATCGCAAAAATCGAGACATTCATCAGAACTTCTTCACGCACGAATAACTGTAACGGTTCGCCCCATTGGTGTCAGATGAATTTCAGTTTTCAATCGCTCTTCTAATTCGAGCGCATTCTCGCGCCGATCGAATATCACCAACCACCCTTCATCTTCTCTCAATCGAGCCAAATATCCATCTAACTGTTCCAACCCTTTACTCAACGGATCGACTTTTCGAGTTCGCCAAACCTTCAGTTCAATTCCCAATGTTACCTCACCATAACGCAAACATAAATCCATTCTGTCGCGTCCGATCGCATATTCCCGCTCCAATGTTCCCACACCATTAATTACCCGATGCAGAAATGCCATCAACACTAAATGCGGTGCAATTTCGGGATAAGATGCACTTTTGAGTAACGGTTCGCCATGCTGTAGCCAAAATTCTAGAAAAGTTTTGAGTAACGCTTGCGTGTCTAATTTGCCTTCATGAGTCAACCAACTCGGTGCAATTTGGGGCAGAGAAGCCATTGGCGTTACGGTGAGCACGCGGGGCAAAACTTCGCGATAAATTGGGTTGGCGATCGTCAATCCACCCTGAACATCCATCTTACACAAACCCAAATCGATTAAAAACTGAATATCATCATTGGGGATATTGCCCAGTTCCAAACCCGCCAACATCGGCTCGATAATGGCTTTGACTCGGTTTTCTCTGAGTCGTTCTGCCAAACTATCCAAATGCGTATCTTGCCGTTGTATTAAAATTTCTTTAGCTGATAAAATATGTTCGGGTGTAATTTCTATAGATTCATCTGCTACTAATTCTTCTACAATTTCCTTAGCTAAAGCATTCACTAACCAAGGTTGTCCCTGAGTCAGTTCAAAAGCTAATGCTACGGCTTCAGGTGTAAAAACTTGTCCGGTATCTTGGGTATGTTGCGCGTAAAGTTCCGCGACTTCTTCTGCATTAAAATCTCTCAGAGTAATTGATCGCACTTTAATATTAAACGGACTGGAGGTATTGAGTCGATCGCTTCCCCCTGCAGCCACTTTGTAATCGCGAACATCCCGCAAACCAATTAAACCCACCGATTGCGGAAACGCTTTCGGGCGATTGGGATAACCATCGCGCAGTTGTCGCAGAATAGAAATCAAAGCTTGGTCTTGTAGTGCGTCAATTTCATCGATGAAAACCACCAAAGGACGAGATGAAACTTGTGCCCAAGCTTGTAAAGCAGCCCGAATTTTCTGTCCCGACTGCATCGCTGTCCAGTCAGGCGGTTGTAATTCGGGTGGGAGGCGGACGGAAATATTGTCTCGCCAAGCACCGAGAATCGCCTCTTCTGCACCCGCGATGTCTTGACTGAAGGGTGCGCCCACTTCAACTGACAGCATCACGGCTGTATATTGTCCGCTTTCGGTGAGTTGTTTGGCTAACGCCAGCATAGCGGTGGTTTTCCCCACTTGCCGGGGTGCATGGATGACGAAATAGCTTTGCGGAGCAATCAGTCGCTCTAAATTCGGGAGGCGACGGGTGGCAGGAAGCAGATAGTGGATGTCATCGCGGCATGGGCCAGCAGTATTGAACCAACGCGGCATAGGTCAACTGGGGCGAATGGGGCTGCTCTCAGTTTACTGTACTGTTGTTGGAATGGCGTTCTAGTTGTTAAGCGGGAGTTTGTACCGACTCTTCGGCCCCGATGAAACTCTCTCAGAGCGAAAGTCGTGCTCGATTCTTGATTCATAGAACGGAAGAACCCCAACTGCCAACTGCCAAAGTTTCACTCTTCCACCCGATAGCCCAATTCCGCCAAACGAGTGCGCGACTGCCGCCACTTCGGCTGCACCTTGACAAATAACTCCAAGTATACTTTGCCTTCAATTAACTTTTGAATCTGTTCCCGGGCCGCACTGCCGATCGACTTGAGCATACTGCCGCTTTTACCGATTAAAATACCTTTTTGGGAATCCCGTTCGACGTGAATCGTCGCCAGAATGCGGGTAATTTTCGCTTCTTCTTGAACAATGTCGATCGCAATTGCTACAGAATGCGGTACTTCTTCCCGCGTCAGCAGCAAAATCTGTTCCCGAATCAATTCGCCCATAATAAAGCGTTCCGGCTGGTCAGTCACCAAATCTGGCGGATAATAATAAGGCCCAACCTCCAAATGTTCGATTAACAATTGTTGCAGCGGTTCGACACCTTCGCCCGTGAGAGCCGAGAACTTGACGACTGGCCACTCAGGATTGACAATTTGCTCGTAAGTGCGATCGATCAACACGGAATCCTCCGGTTGTTCGTCCAACTTATTCATCCCCAAAATCACCGGAATTTTGCAATTGCTGAGAATTTCTATAATATATCGATCGCCCCCACCCGATTCCACCGAACCATCCACCACAAACAGCACCACATCCACAGACTGAATCGCAGTGCGCGCATTCTGCACCAAAACCTTACCCAATTGGTGGTGCGGCTTGTGAATTCCGGGAGTATCGACAAAAATAATTTGTGCTTCAGGTGTCGTCAGGATGCCCCGCAGCCTGTTGCGCGTCGTCTGAGACACCGGCGAAGTAATCGCAATTTTCTGCCCCACCAACTGATTCATCAGCGTGGATTTGCCAACATTCGGCCGCCCGATAATACCCACAAAGCCCGATTTGTAACCCGCAGGAGCCGCGGGAACACCCATAATTTCCGATAAGTCTATAATCTTGCTATCTTCCACTAAATTCACCTATTTTCAAGCCCCTTCTCTGCCTATTGTCGCTTGAAAACACTCAAACGCCCATCGATGCACTGTAGCATCTTTCTCGTCCTGGTATAGCGCGTAACACTCAAAGGGCGATCGACCTGCTGGGACAGTGTTAAGATGCGATGTGCGATCGGCAAAACTTGATATCTGAGACAAAATTTGATAAAGTTCCAATGACATCGCTCGAAAATGAATCATTCTGGTAAAACCGACTCCCCAATGCTGTAACAACTTCAGATGTGTAAATATCTAACTCAACTGAAACTTTTCTACAGTTTGTCAGGCCAACCAGTTTTAACATTTTTGAGAATGTTTGGTAATAAATTAGGCAGGTTAAACTCAAACTCAAAAGCTCAATGTCATGAGGCGCTTTTTTCATAAAAGCTACTGTTTTTAGAACCTACCTAATTAGTGCTAATCATCATAAAGTTGAGGAGATGAATCAGATGAAATCGAAATTATTTTGGAGTTGCTGCACCGTTTTGGTAGCAAGCTTGCCTGTTTCCGCCTTGGCTCAAACCAGCCCTCCCACCAGCCCTCAAGCAGGTATTGACTACAAGGGTGGCTCGAAGAAATATCAGTTGGTACCGGGCAGAATCCAAGACCGAACCTTGCCTAAAGCCTTTGACTTTCCAATTATTACCAATGTTGGTACTGACACTAGCATCACCTCGGATTTCCTAATTACCGATCAGTTTCGCGCCCCAGCGGGTCGTACAGAATACACCGGAGCTCTCACCGCCTGGGCAGCATCAATCAGAGAATGTCTTGCCAAACAACCGCTGTTGATTCGAGCCAGCACTAAGAACCCGATTCAGATTAATGGTAGAGTAGGCACGATTGTCAGAAATGCAAATAACCGTGCAGTTTGCAAATAAGCCAGCAATATCACAGGGGCTAAATTGACCGTAATTGCTGTAAGGGCGGGTTCACCAATATCTCCCATGCAAGCATCTATACACTAAACCCGTCACCGCAGCGATATTGGGGTCAATCGAGGCCAGTTGATATAACTTCCGCTATCTACAGATAAAAACTAGAGAGTGTTTTTGAACAAAAAGAGCAATAGGTTTTCTATTGCTCTTTTTGTTAGCGAAATTTCAATTAATATCGATTAGGACTCAATACGGTTCACTTAAGACAGATCCCCCTAACCCCCCTTAAAAAGGGGGGGACAAGAATGCCCTCAAAGTCCCCCTTCTTAAGGGGGATTTAGGGGGATCTCCGGGGCATAAATATGTTAAGTGAACCGTATTGGATTAGGAATTCTATGATATCGGCTGAAACGACATCATATAAGAGGTTTGTAGTGAGGAATGCAAGTCCTTAAACTGTGATAAGGACTTGCATTCCTCACTGCAAACGACATAATTACGCAGAAACCAGATTTTTCCCAAAAAATCCCGTGGAACCCGAGGGATATGGATTTTAACACCTGGTTTATCAAAGTTTGTCTGGGTAATTCACGATTTAGTAGCGCAAAATTCATGTGTACTCAGTAAAATTTCCCCATAATCAGGAATCCAAGCTAGCCACTTTTCTTCCGAACATTCACACAACAGCCACGCTTCGTCAAAGCTGAATGCGGTTGGCGGATTGAACAATTTAACCCACATAGAAGGAGCCAATTTTGGTGCAGGTACGGCGCAGCCAAATTTTTCCCAGTCGCGGACACCGGCGAAGCTTCCGGGCGTTGCTTGAGATTGCCAAGTACGAATATCTGTTTGCAGTTGCATAACTACTCCTGTCTAGCTAAGAGTCTGCACCAGGGCGCGGTTGAAACAACGCAGAGCGAAGGCGCAGATAAACTTTGATTATGTAGTCTATGTTACGGAATTATCTAGGCAAATGTGTAGCCTTGTAGCAAAAATTTACAATCGAGAGGAAAACACAGGCTCAAAGCTGAAAAGGTCGATCGGCTATTGTTGCGATCGGTAGCGATCGATTACGATCGTAAAAACATCGGATTCATAGCAACCGCACCCGACGCTTAGGAGGTTCTTAATTCCTTCTTCCCTCTTCCCTCTTCCTTTGGTCAACTGTCAACTGTCAACATGAACCAAACTGCCAAATCTCAGTGGAAAACTCTGGACCGCTTTGTAGAAATCAACTCTCATTGGGTAAAACTAATCGCCGAACATCTCGAAACGACCGAAGGGCAAACAGTAGAATATTGGCGAGTAGAAAGAGCTGATTCAGTTGTAATCTTGACCATTCAAGCTGACAAATTGCTGTTTCCCCCACCGATGTATCGCCCCGGCGTGGCAGAAGCAACCCTGGATTTTCCCGGCGGTCGCGTACCAGCCCAATCCACGCCAGCAGCGGCTGTTCCAGCTATACTCAAGAAAGAACTAGGCGTGACAGAAAGCGCGATCGCCCGCATGGAACCCATTAACACCGTCGGCTGGGCAATAAACAGTTCCTTCTCCAATCAAAAACTCTACGGTTTTGTTGCAGAATTGCACCCTACAGCAACAGTCAACCCTGAACTTATCGGTGCTGAATATCCTGTCACCCCAGACGGAATTCGCGACTTGCTTAAAAAATTAACTTGCCTCCAATGTCGAGCATTACTGCTAGAATGGCAAAATCAAGTTGATTTTAAATTTTAGATTTTAGAATTGGCAATTGTCCCCCGCTGCTCGCTGATTTGAATTTTAGGACTTACGCTCATAAACCCGGTTTCTCTGCCAAATCTTGGGTAAAGCAGCAAATTATCTAAGAAAAAAACCTGGTTTCTAGCCCCTTGTCTGTAAGTCCTAAAATTCCTGAAAACCCAAATCACCGGAGCTAATCATGCCTCTCAATAATGAAGTTGCTGTCGAATGCCTCGACGTTACATATCGTCTCAACCGCAGGCATTTAGTAGACAAACTCAATTTCAAAGTGCTGCAAGGAGAAGTTTTAGTATTGCTGGGACGCAGCGGTAGTGGCAAAACTACTACCATAAAATTGATTAACAATTTACTGACGCCAAGCAGCGGCGAAGTTCTTGTCATGGGAAAACCAACAACTCAGTGGAACCCAATTCAACTACGCAGAAAAATTGGCTATGTGATTCAAGAAATCGGTTTATTTCCCCATTTTACCGTCGAGCAAAACGTCGGTTTAGTGCCGAAATTGGAAGGTTGGGAGGGCGATCGTATTCAATCTCGCGTCCGGCAACTGTTAGAATTAGTCAACCTCGACCCCCAGCATTTCGCCAAACGCTATCCCCATCAGTTATCCGGCGGACAGCGGCAGCGGGTAGGCGTCGCTAGAGCACTGGCGGCTGACCCTCCGATATTGTTAATGGACGAACCGTTTGGTGCTTTAGACCCCATTACTCGTCTGGAATTGCAGCGAGAATTCGGTCAATTGCAGCAGCAACTGGGTAAAACTGTGATTTTTGTAACTCACGGCATTCAAGAAGCTTTTTTGTTAGCTTCTAAAATTGGTTTAATGCAGGATGGACGATTGGTTGAATTGGGTTCGCCGGATGATTTTTTAAAATCTCAGCATCCAGAAGCTCGCGCATTTCTTGAATGTTTGCAAGTAGCTAAATTTGAATAATTTAGCAAAAATTTGATAATATAGTTTTAGTAACTAAGCTGATAATCAAACGATGCACAGTCTTTACGAGACAGACTTCTATGCTTGGACGCAAGAACAAGCCAAGTTACTTCGCAAGTGTCAGTGGAGTCAACTTGACTTGCCAAATTTAATTGAGGAGATTGAATCTTTGGGCAAACAGGAACGTCAAGAAATTAGAAATCGTTTGAGCATTTTGCTGGGACATTTGCTGAAGTGGCAATATCAGCCCCAGCAGCGGAGTCGTAGCTGGCTGTCTACAATTCGAGTGCAGCGGCGGGACACTCAGAGACTGATACAAGATAACCCAAGTCTGAAACCTTACTTGCAAGAAGCTTTCCAAGAAGCTTATCAAAACGGTAGAGATTTGGCAGTAGGAGAAACCGATTTACCTCTCAAAACATTTCCTCAAAATTGCCTTTACAGCTTAGAGGAAATTCTGGATTCTCGCTTCTATCCTGGTGAACCAAGTCCTGAAATGGAAAATGATTTATAAGATTGACAGCAATCAGTAATAACCAATTACCCAATGATCAATTTTATCAACCGCTATGGCGCTGAGATAATTCAGCGCGCCAGTGAACACTTATATTTAGTAACTGTTGCAATTTTTATCGCTATTATTGTGGGGATGCCCCTAGGAATTTTAGTCACCAGAAAACCCAAATTGAAAAAGCCAATTTTGGGATTTGCTAATATTATGCAAACAATTCCCAGTTTAGCTTTGTTTGGCTTGCTAATCCCGGTGCCAGTAGTGGGTGGAATAGGCGATCGCACTGCAATCATCGCCCTCACTCTGTATTCTTTACTGCCAATTATCCGCAATACTTATACTGGTATTGTCGGCATCGATCCAGCGATTACGGAAGCCGGAAGAGGCATGGGAATGACTGATATACAACTGTTATGGCAAGTGGAAATTCCCCTGGCACTGAGCGTAATTCTGGCGGGCGTGCGAGTTGCAGCAGTAATTGCGATCGGACTCGCTACAATCGCCGCTGCAATTGGCGCGGGTGGCTTGGGGGTGTTTATTTTTCGCGGCGTTGCTACCGTCAACAATCAGTTACTTTTGGCTGGGGCAATTCCGGCGGCTTTAATGGCCTTAGCTGCGGATTTTGGATTGGGTTTTGTAGAAGCGCGCCTCTCGAAAAGTACCTTAAAAACTATTAATGAGGACTAAAATCCTGGCTACCTTCCGTCAGCGTTGTCACTCTCTGCGAACCAGAAGCATTCGCAGGATTTGCTATCAGATTGCGGATTTCATTTGAGCGTTCAAGGTACTCTCGATCGCTCAAAACAGCTTGGCTTCCCTCCAGCGAAATAGCATCTGCCAAATCGATCCAAGAACGGCAACCGCCGTATTCAGGAATGTAGGGAATTTCGCGGATTTCTGCAAGGCGGTAAGCCCGCAGCAATAAAATATAAATGGGCTGAGTTTGTTTCCATTTCAGGCGATCGCTAACAAATTCTTCATTCCAAATATGATAAGGAAACAGCGCAGTAATGGCTGGTTCCCAAGCTACCAAAAAAACATCGGTAATCTCCGCCCAACTGCCAATTCTAATAACTTCAGGATGCCAGCCAGATTCGACAGTTTTTACTTGCTCTGCAAACTCCGGTTTTAATAAATCCGGCTGTTGGTGTTCAAAAGTTGGATACAGCAAAACCTGTTTGTCACCAACATTAAACTGTCCGGCTTGCTCGCGAATTCCCCCCTTCCGCAACAGCACAATCGTTTGACCTTGTTCCAAAGCATTAACTGCTACATTCCATTCTTTCAGCGCCCTAGTAGTTGATTTCATAAAAATTTAGTTGGGTTTTAACAATAGTAACAAAAATCGGTACTTTCAAGCAAGTACAGCCACTTTTTTCTGTTAAAATTGGCGTCGTCCTGACTATGCAGGACTACCAGCTTTTTTACGTCAGTTTTCACCAACCACTACCAAGATGGTTGATGTAATACTTGCTACTGCGCTTGATTTAGTCAATATTAAGCACTTTAAAAACTGGTTTACAAGCTGCTGCTACTGTAGTTCATGAGCCTGGAATCCGCTGTATTTTAACTATTTTCTCACGAAACTCAATCGAATAAGCTTTCATTTTTTTCGCTAATCTACTCAATACAGTGTATCATATATACATGGAATCTGCTGTATAAAAGAACAATTGAAATGGTTAGATTTGATAATATAGAATGGTTGAGAGATGCGGTGCAAAAAGAATTAGAAAAGTTAACAAATGAAGTCATTGCTTCTTTGACGGGATATCCGTTCATTTTAGAGGCTATATCTGTAGCCGAACTTTAGGAAATTGGTATAACATAGATTTTTTTTGCAAGAGGTCTATTGCTCTGGAAGCTAGTTTGCGACTAGCCTAGAAATGATTAACGGACTGCCTTCCATTATGGAAGGCCCGAAAATAAGCCGGACGGGCGGGACGCCCATCCCACAAAAAAAATCAAAATCATCCCGCTATTATGCAGCGCGTAGTCCTGACTAACTTTATTGCTAAATTCTCACTGCAAAAGATGCTGCTAATTCCCGTTCTGGTTCCATACCAACTGTAGGTGGCATGGAACGATTTGCTACTTGCTCGATCAATTGTAATTGCTGCGGCAGCATTTTAGTTAAACTGTAGCGTTCTAGAGCGGTTTGACGGGCTTTGACGCGAATTTCTGCCATGCGGGTAGGATGGTCTAAAACTTCGTCAATGCGATCGGCTACTTGTTTCGGCGAGAAGTAATCGACGATTAAACCGTTCTCTCCGTCGCGGATAACTTCTCTCACGGGCCCGGTGTCGGAACCGATTACTAAACATCCTGCCGATAAAGATTCAATCATCGACCAAGATAGCACGAAAGGTCTGGTTAAATAAACGTGTACGTCCGATGCTTGAATTACTTTTAAATACAGTCCGTAAGGTAGCGGCCCAACAAAGTGAACTCGCGACATATCTAGCGGCACTTTTTTGAGCATATGGTCTTTGTAAGACTCGCCATTTGGTAACGAACGGCCGTAACAAACTCTGTCTGAACCAACAACAACTACGTGACAGTTGGGGCGGCGTTCTTGCACGTAGGCGATCGACTCAATGAACTCTGGAAAGCCCCGATAAGGTTCCATTCCCCGCGATACATAGGTAACAATTTCATCAACGCCGGACAAATCTAAGTTGGGTAAAATTAGTTTAGCGCCTGGATCGGGTTTGAAGTAATCTGTATCTACGCCGTCGTGGAGTACGGACAATTTTTGCTGCAATTCTGGGGGAAATTGCGATCGCTGCCAGTATGTAGGCGACAAACCCCAATCGCAAGAGTATAAATCGATCAAAATCGGCGCATTTTTGATTCTAATTCTCGCCATGTCGTCAACTGTTAAAGGTTCCGCCGGATCAAAATCTGCGTCGGAACCAATAGAGTGATAAAACCACTCGAAATAACACAAAAGCGGCGTATTTGGAAAAGCTTCTTTGACAAACAGTGTCGGCCCCCAACCGGAATGTCCGCAAATAATATCGGGTACAAAACCGTCTGCTTTGAGTTGTTCTGCCATTCTAAACACGGCTTGTCCGTAGATGACGGCACTTTCTAAAGGGCGGACGTATTGGTGAGTCTGCGGGTTAGGTTCGCGGCTTGGTGTAAATGCTGCTTTGCGAACGCCGGGAATGTTCCATTCGGGACGCTCGTTTTTAGTGCCGAAAACAATCTGATTTTTGGGATCTGCGCCTAAAGCCGTGATTATGTGGCGGTACTGGGCGGGGAAGTTTGGGTGAAGAAATAATGCTTTCATTGACTGTTGTCTGTTGACTGTTGACTGTTGACTGTTGGCTGTTGGCTGTTAACTGTTGACTGTTGACTGTTGACTGTTGAATGTTGTCTGTTGGTGATTCGTTAACTCTTACCAATAACAACTAACTAATGACTGATGACTCCTAACTGATGACTACCAAGAGGGCCCGCACGGGGGCACCGCCCCTACCAACTGACTCCTAACTAATGACTAATGACTAATGACTATTGACTCCTAACTACTGACTGGCGCTTTGCAGATCCAGACGCAATCTCGCGGGACAGATTCGGTGTTTTTCAGGATGATTTCATAGTTTAAATGGTTGAGAAATTTTTCCATAATTGTATCAGTCATTACTGAGAATGCAGTGCCATCTCTGCGTCCCAATAAGTTTTTATCCCACTCGCTGGCGAATTTTTCCCAGCCCAATTCGGTGAGAATATTGCCGTGGTGAAAGACGCAAAGGCGATCGCCCCGCAGCAGTTTGGGAATGCGTGTTAGGTAGTTGAATATGTCTACGGGTTCTACGTGTACCATTGTATCGTAGCAAAAGCAGACATCGGCTGCACCGGGGGTGATGCCGTCTAATGTTAAACCGTCGAGTTTGACGTAGGAAACGCGATCGTCTCCCAAGCGCGATCGGGCGGCTTGCAGCATTTGACTGGAAATGTCGGCGCAAATTAGGCGATCGCAATATTTCAGCAGCAGGGAACCAGTTTTTCCGCCACCGATACCAATTTCTAAAACCCGATGTTCTTTTTTGATGTACGGTGCAATAAATTGCTGTTCGATCAGCGCTTCGTATTCGGTTAAGGAGTTGGCGGCACCTGCAGCTTTACCTATCCATTCGTCGCCAATATGGGCAAGTTCGGCATTAGTTTTTTGCCACTGTTGGGCGTAACTATCCCATGCGGTTTCATAATCTACTCTTGGGCGATCGGTCATTTTTTCATCATTCATTTTTGATTGTTTTATAGTATAGATGTCTGGATTTTCAATATGTTCCGCAAGTCTTCATTTCTCATTCCCTGTGCTACCAATTATATCAAATCCGGTCTTCATTGGAATGATTCATCTCTCCATTCTCTCCCTCTGTGTCCTCTGTGTTCTCTGCGGTTTAATAATTCCGGTACAGCCGGATTTGATATTACCAATTATCAATGCCCAATGCCCCATGCCCCATGACTAATCACTGCTGAAATATGCTTCGCAGAAAATCTCTGCATAAGCTTGAGTCATTTCCTCAAAAGTATTGAGTGAATCCAAGACATATTTAGCATTTCCCGCTAACTGCTGCCGCAATGATTTATCCTCCAATAAACTCATCAAAGCTGCAACTAATTCGTCCGGGCGATCGGGTGTATAAAACAAACCGTTAATTCCCGGTCTGACTTGTTCCTTAATCCCAAAAACCGGCGATGTAATAATTGGTAAATCGCAGGCCATCGCCTCCAAAATCACTCTCGGAAAACTTTCTATCCTAGAAGTGCAAACAAAAATATCCGCCGCTTTATAATATTTTCCCGCTTCCCCAGTTTCTGGAACTACTGTCACCCTTTGCCGCAACTCTTCCGGCAATTCGCCCACCATATCAGCTAATTTACTGCTGTAAATACTCGGCCGATCGCCCACAATGAAACACCTGATTTTATTGTGCCATTTTTCAGGTAAAAGCGAAAGTGCTTTAACTAAATCCTGCTGGCCTTTGCGTTCGCACACTGTCCCCAGCAACAAAATTACCACATCTTCGGCTGCAACACCTAAACTTTTTCTAGCAAATTCTGAATTATCCAAATTTTCCAGTTTGCTCAAATCTAAGCCGTTATGAATCACTGTAAAATTGTAGTGGCTGTTGAGAGGTAAATATCTGTCCCGCGTCGCATCCGCCACAAAAATTACCTTGTAAGGAAAGCGAAAACATTCCAAAGCTCTCGCCGCAATCTCCGAACCAAACCTATTAAAATAAGTTTGCCACGGTTCGCTTTCGTGCACGTTCCACACCGTCGGAATTCCGATTTCTTGGGCCGCATCAACTACAAAGAAGTTTTCTAAAGTATTGGCATAAACTGCATCTACTTTTAAACTTTCAATTTCCTTGCTAAAACTGCGGATAGCTTCATCGTAAGCATCGCGCTGATAGATGTGTTCGAGGGGATTGTCGCGCACAATGACTTCAATTCCCTGTTGTTCGTAAGCTTGACGCAGGGGCCCGTCTGTGGTGCAAAGTACGATCGGCAAAATCGCACCCTCAGCCGCCAATTTCACCGCAATTTCGTACTGATGCAGCGGCGCGCCCGTAAAATCCAGCGAATTGCTGCACATCAAAACTTTGATAGGATGAATCAGATTCTCTGCTTCTCCTACCAACAAACCAGCATCAGCAAATTGTAACTCTCCCTTGTCCCTTCCATCAGTGACATCCGTTAAATCCGTTAAATCCGCTACAAAATCCGCTGCCAATCCGCCATCCGTTACATCCGTTACATCCGTTACATAATCCGTTGCCGAACCTTCTTCCTTCATAAAAACCCGTCGGGGTTGAATATGAAAATACTCATCTTCCAAAGACAAATGAGGACTGTAAAAACCATCATTTTTCCTCGCATACTTGCGCCTAAAAGCTGCAACTTCTTGAGGATTGTCAGTAAAACCTCTAGAAGTTCCCTCCTTGTGCAACAACTCCGCATCGGGACAGTAAACGCACCGATAACCGAGTTCTAACAATCGGTATCCATAATCTGCATCATTGTAAGCAACAGCAAAATTCTCCTCATCAAAGCCTCCCAATTCTAAGAACAATTGACGCGGAGTAATCGTGCAAGCGGCTGTTACCGCCGAGTAATTTCGCGTTACCATCGCTTGAGAAAGATAACCTCGATTGTCGCTGTTCATCAGCTTAAAAGCGTGACCCGCTAAACCGTGATGGAGGCCGTGAATTATGCCCGCGTGTTGAATTCTGCCGTCGGGATATAACAGCCTCGCACCGACTGCACCCACAGCAGGAATTTGAGCGTATCCGACCATTTGACTCAGCCATCGCGGGGTAATTACTTCAGTATCGTTGTTCAAAAACAACACGTATTCGCTGTCAACTTGTTCGACAGCGCGGTTGTTAATTGCCGCAAAACTAAACTTTCCTCCAGGATTTTTGATTCGTAAAACTTGACAAGTTAACTGATTTAAATATTCCAGGGTTTTTGGATCGTCGCTTTCGTTGTCAATGACAGCAATTTGATAATTTTTGTATGTTGTAATTTCGAGAGAATCGATACAGGCTTTCAGCAGTTTAACTTGATTTTTAGTAGGAATAATCAAAGTTACTGACGGGCCATCATCAGGGAAATCTTGGGCAAATATGCCCAAATTTTCTTTGATTGCCCAGGCGTGCTGAGCGACAGTTCCCTTAATTTTTCTGCGGTTTAGTGCGTCTTGAATGGCTTGTTGACCTGCGGAAAAACTGGATGGTTTCGCGGCGCCAGATACGGCTGTAGAACCTGGTGCGGTTCGCCAGTGATAAAGCACTAAAGGCAGGTGGGCGACGCGGCGAGAAATTTCGGTTGCTCTTAAGGCAAAATCGTAATCTTGCGAGCCTTCAAAACCGAGCCGCAAGCCGCCTATTTGTTCAAAGATTTCTTTTTTGACGGCGCACAAATGACCGAGATACATATAGGAAAGCAGCAGTTCCGGCGACCATTCTGGTTTGAATTGCGGGGCGAATCTGCGACCTTTGGTGTCGATTTTGTCGTCGTCTGAGTAGAGAAAGTCGGTGGTTGGATGCGCGGCAAAATGTAAGGCGACTTCGCCTAATGCGTCGGGAGTTAGTTCGTCGTCGTTGTCTAAAAACAGGATGATGTCGCCTGTGGCGAGGGCGGCGGCGCTGTTGGTGGCGGCGCTGATGTTGCCGTTTTCTGTGCGAAATGTGATGCGGATACGATCGTCCTTTGCGGCCCAATTTTTCAAAGTTTCAGCAACCCTAGCGTCGGTACTGCGATCGTCGGCGATGCAGAGTTCCCAGTTTTGATAAACTTGATTGATTACGCTGTCGATCGCACTTTCGAGAAAATCTATCTGCGGATTGTAAACTGGCATTACCACCGAGATTTTTGGCAGCGCTTCCCCACAGGATTTTAGCCGAGAAATCAGGTAATCGCGCGCGCGATCGTTCCACTGATTCACCTGCAGCCAAGCATCATACCTATCAATCGGTGAAGCAATCACAAAACCCGCAGGCGGCAGCAAATCTCCCGGCGCAGTAAACTGTTTTTGCTGCTTGTAAATCTTCCCAAACTGACGCATCACCTTCACAATTTCCCAAGGCATCGGCACAATTCTGCCGAGACGCTGTTTTCTCTCCCTCGCCCGCTGCCGAATTGCCTCTACAAAACTCGAAAACTCCTCAAATTTATCAGCACTTCGCTGCCAAATATCGTAGCGCCGCACAGTCAATATTTTCGGTGCTTGAAAATACAAAATTTCCCCGTTTTCTAACTCGGCTTGCAGAGAAACGTGCCATTCACCCGGAGGCAAATTGACAAGCGCCTCAAAGCCGCTTTCCGAACTGTTAACCCAGTCAGGAAACACTTCGCCGACATCTTTTCGGCGCAAACCGTAGGCGCATTCTACAGAAGTATCGCCGCACAAAAGACTTAATTTAGCAATTTTGCGATCGTGGTGGCAACACCAACCCGCAAACAAAACTTGACCCTGACGCTGTTCCCACACCACCGGTACATCTAACGACGCTTGAATCGTTGAAACTAACAGCGGATAAGCTGCCAAAAAATGCCATTTTCCTCCCTCGTCTTGCGCTTCCAACAACACCTCATGCCGTCCGGCGGGGGCTTGCAATTCAATTGTAAAACCCGATTTTTTTGCCGACTCAATATTAGAATACCAGCAAGCTATGTCGCTTTTTTCCCGACCGTAAACAGCGGCAAAACTCTTATTTTCAATTCGGGCGCGGACGGCTTTAATATTTTTTTTTGTGTTAAAAACCCAGCCCACAATTAACAGGTGGGAATCGCTAACTTGCCAAGTAGTTGGTTGGTCTAAAGAAAAAACAAATCTTGGGAACAAATCGCGGATTTTGTGCTTAAATTCCCACCATTTTTCTCTAAGTTTCCACCAGTCAGAAGACTTGATTGCAGAAAGTTCAGCCTGGATTTTGGCATTTTCCTGCCGCGATTGTTCCAAATATTGCTGAGTTTGACTCTGGACTGTTTCCAAGCTCAATAATTCAGCTAATTTTTGATCTAATTTAAATTCTTTTTCTTCAAACTTTACCTGAGTTTTTCCTAATTCTGCTTCTAATTCTAAGATTTTTGTTAAGGCTATTTTAAATTGCGATTCTTTGCCGGCAAGCTGTACCTGAGTTTCCCCTAATTCTGCTTCTAATTCGAGCAGTTTTGCTAAGGCTTCTTGAAATTGAGATTCTTTGCCGTCAAGCTGTACTTGAGTTTCTCCTAATTCTGTTTCTAATTTCAAGACTTTTGTTAAGGCTTCTTGAAATTGCGATTCTTGACCGTCAAGCTGTACCTGAGTGTCTCCTAATTCTGTTTCTAATTCGAGCAGTTTTGCTAGGGCTTTTTGAAATTGAGATTCTTTGCCATCAAGCTGTACTTGAGTTTCTCCTAACTTCGTTTCCAATTCCAACACTTTTGCTTGAGCTTGTTGAAATTGTTCTTGCCACTGTTTGACTTCTAAATTGCTGGTTTTTTGTTGTTTTTCCAGCAAGCGGATTTTGAGCCAATCTTCAAAAGGCCCGACAGGAGATACTGGAAAATGAATAATTTGGTCATTCGACAATTTAGATTTGCTGCTGAGATTGCCGGCTTTGGTTTCTAAAACTTGATATAGTTCTAATGCTTCGGGAAAATATTGTTCTATTAAACTCGGTCTATGACTTTTAACAATATCGTTGACTAATAAAGATTCTTCAAAGTTGTCGGCTGCGATCGCACTTAAGTTAACGTTAAATTTTTCGTTGACTCGATCGATAAAAAATTCGGGAGTGTTGCCGATCGGGTAAACGTTGGCCAGCAGACAGCGATCGGGAAAACTTTCAAACAATTCTAATACTTGTTGGTTGTAGTGCAGCCACATTTTTACTGCCATTTCGGGATGCTGCAGCAAGCTGACATCGGTTCCCCGGCGGTACAGCGAATCGACTACTTCCCAGGGCGATCGATAAACGCAGATAAAATTAGCTTCGGGGAGCAATTTTAACCAAAAATCCCAAAACAAGGCGGTTCGCGGGTCTTTCCAGCCCCAATGCTTCTGAGTTTGTTGATTTTGGTTGATCGCCCGTTTCGCAATTTCCACGTATTCCGCTGCTACCGGAATCGTTTTTTCCAACGTACAGCCGAGTTCATCTATGCCGTGCGATCGTAAAACACTCTTGTGAAACTCCACAAAATCAACATTCTCGAAATGACCTTTCACATTTCCGTCGGCCGGGCCCACCAACTTTTTGCCAATATCAACCCCGACTTTCTGAAACAAAGAAGCCGTTAAAGACGTACCGGAACGGTGCATTCCAGTAACAATAAAAACCGACGGTTTGCTGTCATTTGTACTCACAATTTCTCTCCCTTGCCCTAATTCCCACACCCAAATTACTTGCTATCGCTACTCTCCCGCTAAGCCCAGGGATCGCCTGACTTGAAACCACGCGCTTCTGATCTTCCAGAACTTGCTGCTTTCCATTGCTAAAACTCGACACTTCGCTTGCTCTAGTTCTTGATTGAGATTAATTAGCTGATTTTCTGTTTTCTCCAACTGCATTTGCACCGATAATAAGTGATTTTGAGTTTTCTCCAACTGCGTTTGAGCTAAAACTAATTCAGTTTGAGTTTCTTCCAACTTCGTTTGAGTAATCATTAACTTACTTTGGCTTTGCTCCCATTCTATCTTAGCCGAAGCTAACTGAGTTTCGAGTAATTTTAGTTTTGTCTGAGTAGACCCCAATAAAGACTGCGATTGCCTTTGGTTAACCAGCGATTTAACCGTGCAAGTTTCCAGAATCCATTCCAAACCATAGTTATTGATTGCTTTGACTATTAACACATCCTCCAACGCCACGGTATTTTTTAGTAAATAACACCTCCAACCCGACTGCAAAGCCCCATCAGTTTCAAAATATCCAGCCACATCCGGGCGATCGTAAAAAGGCTCGCACCTCTGTACAACCTCGCCGTTTACCAGCACTTGCAGCTCCTCAACTCGACCGTCTAAATTCACATCAGCTACCCATCCTTCTAGATACAAATTCTCCTTATTCGTAAAAGCAGCAACATCAATATATCCTTCCGGGTGATGATGGAATTTCAACTCCGAAAAATCTCTAACTAACTCATTTGTTACAACATACAAATCCTGAAACCTGCATATGCCTTTTTTGATGCGGTGAACAAAAGCTTTGCCTCCGCTAACTCGCGCGACACATTCTCTCACAAACTTTTCAGTTACATAAGTTGTGCCGTATTCCTCCTTATCTAAAGACTGGCTTTCGCTTTGAGGACTAAACAAAATACCATTAGCTGGCATTTCTATATTGGCTAGGCGCAAACACTCATCGTGAACGCTGAACATCAAAATGCCGTTAGGAGTCAACAAATCGTACAAATTTTGCAACCAACTTGTAAAAGTTCTTTCCGGCATATGGCTGAAAAAAGAATTAGCCAGAATGCAGTCAAACTTGCGGTCAATTAAATATTTTTCTGGTTTTCCAGTTGAGACAATACCGTTGACGCCCAAGTATTCAGTTTGAAACTTAACCGCGTTAGCATAAATATCAGAAACCCAAATTTGTTCGGGCGGTATTTCCTGAATCAAAAACCTGGTAAATCGACCGTAACCGCAGGCAAAATCCAGAAAAGAGGGTACCTTTTCAAAACTGCCAAAATGCCAGTCCACAACTTGTTTAACCGTATCCAAGATGCGACGCCCGATCGAATAATAGCGCACCAAAGCTCGATCGCGATCGTCTTTGACGTTGTTCAAGCTGAACAAATACATTTCATCGTCTTCGCAGATATTCAGTTTAAAATTTTCGGGGAACTTAGCTTGATCTTGAATAAATGCTTTGATTACGGGATTTTCGACTAAATCTAAATTGATATCGCTCATTGTTTTTACAGAATTTTAGATAACCTCTGTTGACTGCTCTTTCACTAGAGAATCAGCATTAACAACAGTTAAACACGGTTCGATCAGCAAGTCAACGATGCCGTTACCGCAGGACTCAGTACAAGACTGAACTCTAAACATCGCCACATCAACGCAGCGATCCAGATAAGTTAAATCTCCATCTACCGTTCCCACAACCCCAGCATTCAGAAAATAAACACCCGGATTCAGCAAACATTTAAAATGAAACTTCACTACAATTGTCGTTCCCGCTTCCACATACCTAACTGACTGAGTAGAAGCCTTCAAAGAAGCACCCGCCAACTCAAAACCGCTAATTGTTTTAATCAACATTCCAAACCTAACTTTGGAAGTTGACCGGGAGAAAGTGACAGAGTAAGTATAAATATAATCTTGACGGCCGAGCAAGTGATTTACCACATTTCCCTTCAGCGTCTCGATGTGGGGGTTGATAATTTCTGCTCCGCGAGACGGATACCTTACCGTATTCGACGGTATCATCCCCGGATCGTAAAATTCATCGTAATATTCCTGGGGTTTGGAGAGATGTTGCTCCGGTTTAACTTCCCTCTTTGTGCTTTCTAAATTAGCATCCTGAATGTGGTCTTGACTTTCCTGTTTTGTCAGTTGGTTCAGAGCTCGAATATCTGACTTCAACCCCAAAACCTGATCCGGATCGGCATAAATCAGCTTTTGATACTTAGAAATTACCACTTTCGGCGTGTGAGCGAGCAGCAATTCACCGCTATCCATTAAAATCGCCGACGTACAAAGTTGCACCACAGAAGTAGCAGCGTGAGAAACAAATAAAATTGTTCCGCCACCTTCCTGAATGCTTTGCAAGCGGGCAAAACACTTGCGTTGAAAAGCTTCGTCGCCCACCGAAAGCGCCTCGTCAACCACCAAAATATCTGGCTCAACGCTAGTCGCAACGGCAAAAGCTAGCCTGACAAACATACCGCTAGAGTAAGTTTTGACTGGCTGTTCGATGAAATCGCCAATATCAGCAAAAGCAGCTATATCGTCAAATTTTTCTTCAGTTTCTTTTTGATTGAATCCCAGTAACTGAGCGTTAAAAAACACATTTTGTCGCCCGGTAAATTCCGGGTTAAACCCGCTTCCGAGTTCCAACAAAGCGGAGACTCGCCCTTTAACATCCACGCTTCCTGCGGTAGGCGTTAGCGTCCCTACAATTATTTGCAGGAGAGTGCTTTTCCCCGAACCGTTGCGACCGACGATTCCCAGAGTTTGTCCTTGAGGAATTTCCAGATTGATGTCGTGTAGGGCCCAAAATTCGTCAGCAAGTTTTTTGCCGGGGTAAATAATTTCCTTTAAGCGGTCTCCTGGACGATCGTACCGCTTAAAGCATTTGGAAACATTTTTTAGTGAAATTACATTTTCTGTCATTGGCGGCAGTCAATCGATTTTAGATTTTAGATTTTAGATTTTAGATTGACTTGAAATCTCAAACATATTTACAGCACAATCGATTTTAGATTTTAGATTTTAGATTTTAGATGGACTTTCGCTCTCAAATAAATTTACAGCACGTCAGCAAAAGCGGGACGCAAACGCCGGTAAACCGCCAAACCTCCACAAAATATAGCAGCAGAAATTAGCGTGGCGACACCCCATTCGCCCCAATGCTTAACTTCTCCAAGCAGTATGAGATCTCGATAAACCTCCGAGATGGCGGCCATTGGATTTAGCCAAAATATCCACGCTCGCCACTCTTGGGGGATGATTGATGCTGGGTAGACGATCGGCGTCAAATAAAACCAAAAATTTAGAATAACACCTAATGTCTGAGGAATGTCTCGCAAAAATACAGTCAAGCCCGCTGTCAAATATCCCAAACCAGCAGTTATCAGCAACTGAGGTATCCACACCAGCGGCAGCAAGCATAAAGTAGCGTTGAGCTTTTGTGACGACACTGCTACTATCACAATCAAAGCTGCTAAACCCAGAGAACTTTCAATAAAAGCTGTAAAAATCGGCACTAGGGGCAGCAAACCGAGAGGAAATACCACTTTTTTTACTAAATTCGGCTGCCCCACCACCGATACTCCCGACTTGATCAAACCGCTGGTGAAGGCAGTCCAAGGCAGCAAACCTGCAAACAACCAGACTCCAAATGTAATGTCGCTGTTTTCTGGGAAGCCTGCAAGGCTGAGCTTTACCTTGAGGACGATCGAAAATACATAAGTGTAAATCACCAATTGCGATAGCTGATTCAGCAGCGGCCACAAATTGCCCAGAATCGAGCCTTTGTATTGAGCTTCCAAGTCCCGGCGCACCAATGTTGCCAGCAGATTCAGCTTCGCCCACCGCCGGGGCGTATTTCTGGGCAGCCTGCCGCCCAGCTTTCGGGCCTTTTGGGCAACTCCTTTCACAGTTCTCTGCAATTTTTTCGCCCTCGTTCACTAGCTTCACACCTAAATCAACTCAAGCTACAATTGTGCAGCTTTTGCTAAACCGCAATTATTCCACAGCCCCGTCGTTTTGATCAAGCATCTGCCACCTTGGCTTGGGCTTCTTCCTTCTTTCTTCTTTCCCCTTCCTTCGGAGGTTATTTTAGCCGATCGCCGATCGCACTGCCGAACCGATCGCTAGTTTTTGCTCGTTGTCGTAGCCCCACCGCTGGAAAAATTTTTCATACTCGCCGTTGGCACTCTGCAAACTTTTTAGCATTTGCGACGCTATAGTTTGACAGGCTGGCATTTGCAGCATTTGAATTAAATTGCGCGATCGCTCCTGCACTCTAGCAGAATCGGCCGCCATTTCCTCCTTTTGCTGGCGCGAATGATGTACAACCATCGCCGCCGACATCGCCAAATTTTTCACCAGCAGTTCTGCTACGATCTCAGGAGCCGATCGCAGCGCCTCGACTACTCCGGGTGATGGCTGATCTGCCTCCTGTCGATCGTCCGTTAGATAGGTGACAAAAAACCCCCTAGCACCGTTCTGTGTTTTCACCAGAGATGTAACAGCTTGCCGGATGTCGGCTTGTAAAAGTCGATCGGCCTCAATAAACGACAGTAAAGATTGAGTCAGCTCGATCGCCCCCTCAAAAGTTATGCTTTCCGATGCTAATAAAGAAGATGGAATACTCATAACGAACTCAATAATTGTCAAGATTCTGCCAATAATTGTAAACAATTCCCGCTGCCCGATCGCAGATAAATATGGCTATTATCTCCTCCAAACAACAGCCCTCCGACCAAAATCTACCCGAAGACATAGCCCCGACCCGTCGCAAAAAAGTGGCCAAACCCGAGGCGGAATCTTTGCTAGAATCGCAAGAACTACCCGACGAAATCAACAGCAAACAAGACGACAAAATCCGACCACAGCGGTTAGCTGAATACATCGGGCAAAAAGACTTGAGAGAAGTTTTGGCGATCGCAATTGCCGCAGCCAAATCGCGGGGCGAACCGATGGATCACCTGTTACTGTACGGGCCGCCTGGGTTGGGAAAAACCACAATGTCGCTAATTCTAGCAGCAGAAATGGAAGTTGAATGCAAAATCACCACAGCCCCAGCTTTAGAAAAACCGCGAGATATTGTTGGATTGCTGATCAACCTCAAAGCAGGCGACGTGCTGTTTATCGACGAAATTCACCGTTTATCTAAAGTTACAGAAGAAATCCTCTATCCGGCGATGGAAGACTGTCGGTTAGATATTACGATCGGTCAAGGCAAAAGCGCCAAAATCCGCAGCATTCCCCTGAAACCCTTTACCTTAGTAGGAGCAACCACAAAAGTCGGGTCGCTGACAGCTCCATTGCGCGATCGCTTCGGCTTGATCCAAAGATTGCGCTACTACGAAATAGACGAACTTAGTCTAATTGTCCAAAGAACCGCCCAAGTTCTCGACACTCAAATCACCCCAGAAGGAGCCACAGAAATTGCCCGCCGAGCTCGCGGAACGCCCCGCATCGCTAACCGTTTGCTGCGGCGAGTTAGAGACTACAGCGAAGTCAAAAATTTAAAGCCAATCAATGCCGAAGTCGCCTCAGTGGCCCTAGAACTGTTCAACGTCGATCCGCTAGGTTTGGATTGGACAGATAGGTGTCTTTTGACAGCAATGATCGAAAACTTTAACGGCGGCCCGGTGGGTTTAGAAACTCTTGCAGCTTCCACAGGAGAAGACACTCAAACAATTGAGGACGTGTACGAACCGTACTTAATGCAAATCGGATTTTTGCAGCGGACAAGTCGGGGCAGAATTGCCACAGCGGCTGCTTGGAAACACTTAGGTTTTGTCTCACCTAAATTATTGTAGGGTACGTTAGATGGAGTGTGCTTAAATAATCATCGAGGTTGGGTCATGTGTTAATTCAATGGGAATAGTGAGTCACAATCCATTCGGCATATCGGCGGACATAATCACAGGAGTCGTTGGAACAAGCTAAAGCTACTGCGAGAGTTGTCTGAAGGTCAAGGTGGAGAGCAAGTCGCAATTGATCTTTAAACTGTTGGGAAAAATGACCAGAATCCAGACGTTCGGTGATGCAAAAAACGAGGCGTTGGCTCTGCGATGCAGTCAAGGTACAGTGCTTGAGACGACGACACATCCTGGCACGCGCTCTGCCATGCCCAGCTACTCCCACTAATGTGTCAGCCTCCACAAACAGAATACACATTTCCACTGCCTCGGAGTCGTCAAGCAAAAGCCGATCCACAAACTCATGCAAGCCCTGCCGACTGTAGTTCATCCGGGCGTAGCTCGCTTCTTTGGCTATTTTAGTGGATTTTGATTCACTCTTTTTACGGAGGCGATCGCAAAATCTGGAAGTAGCCATAAACAATTAACTTGATATATGTCTATAATAATCAATCATCAACTATCCGCAGCCAGCCGTAACTCCCGCAACATCTTTTCTCGCTCGCGCGCAATTTTTATAGCAGTTTCCCAAGTAAAAGTAAAAGCTTGAAAAGATTCAGAATCAATCCGATCTTCATCCAAATCCACAATCACTTGATTAAAAATATCAAATAACTCTGCCTGCAACCGATCGATTTCTTCCAAAGCTTTCGCTTGGCGAATTTGTTGGATCAAACTTAAAATATCCAAATTAAATTTATCAGCTCGATTTTTTTGTTTCTGCAAAAAGCGCGATCGCAACTGCCAAAGCCAAGAAGCCAAAAGAGTGCCGATGGACAAAAACAAACCGATAGCATCAGAATTAGCAGCAACAAAATCCGGCTTTTCGCGATCGTAATAAGCCTGAGCCCCCTCATGAACGGGCAAAGACAAACTCCCGCTGCCTCCCGGCTGACTAATCATAGCTCCCAGGGAATTAGCAGCTACCAAGTTGCGGCGGTGCTCGAACAAAATTCGCGTAATTTCCTTGACGATGATCGGATCTAGATCCTCCCCAGCCAGCAGATTAGCCTGCACTCCAACGCTGGGTAAATCCGCATCGGGAACCGCAGGATCTGCCTTGTAAGTACCTTTAGGAATCATATCAGCTTCCAGATAAGGCACTTTAATTCTCATCGCAGCTCCTTGGTCAATCGGCACCAACTTGCTCGGGGTATTTTGCAACAAATCGCTAACAACATCGCTCCCCGGAGGTAGCACCCTAAAAATAGCATCAACCTCGCCACTAGCAAACAACTTAGTAGCATCATCCCAAGAGCCAGCAGTAAATTTAAAATCGCTTTCTTTCAAACCGTAATGTTTGCTAACCAACCAAAAAGAAGTGTAAGAACCGCTGCCTTCAGCCATTAGCGCAATATTTTTTTCCTGCAAATCAGCAACATTTTGAATGCCAGACTTTTCCGAAACAATTAAGTGAAAAACCTCGTTAAACAAAGCAGCCACTACCCTCGCCGAAGCCCCCCCCTGTGTATTGTTCTGCACGATCGCTAACTGCACCTCATTTGCCTGAAGCAGGCGCATATTTTCCTCAGCACCTTGACTCTCAATAACTCGAATTCGCAGACGCGGATTTTGTTGCGTAACTACCTCAGCAATTGCCTGCCCGAAAGGATAATAATTCCCGCTTTTCGTTCCAGTCGCCAGGGTTAATTCATGGACTCGCTGCTTGTCTTGGTGCAGATTCCACCCAAAAGCTCCAATCAAGACAACACTTAATAGAGCAATGGGAAACAGAAATTTATTTTGCATTAAGGTTGAGACTCCATCAATAATGGCAAAATCAAAAGTATTCTAGTTAAAAATGAAAATTGGACTCGGGAAATTCGACGCGCCCGATAGTGGAGGAGCCAATGCCCGATGCCCGATGCCCGATGCCCAATTCCCAATTCCCAATTCCCAATTCCCGATTCCCCATGTTAATATCCCTCAGAATAGAAAACTTTGCCCTAATTGACCGCCTGGATCTAGACTTTGGCCCGAGTTTGAACGTATTTACAGGGGAAACCGGCGCTGGTAAATCGATTATCCTAGATGCGATCGATGCAGTTTTGGGCGGGAAAGTCGATCGCCGATCAATTCGCACCGGAGCAGCGCGGGCAATATTGGAAGCTACCTTTGAATTGGACAAAGCCGCAGCTTTGTGGCTGGGCGAGCAAGAAATCGAACCCATAGACGGAAATTTAGCCGTTTGCAGCCGGGAAATTAACGCATCAAGCGGTGCTCTACGCACCAGATCCCGCTTGAACGGAATTCTCGTCAACCGCCAGTTAATGGATCAACTGCGCGATCGGCTCGTCGAAATTACCGCCCAAGGCCAAACCGTCCACCTCGGACAAGAAACCCTCCAGCGAGAATGGCTCGATTTATACGGCGGCAAAAAGCTCACTGAAGCTCGATCAACAATCACCACAGCCTGGATCGAAGCCAACAGCGCCAAAACAGCCCTCAAACGCAGGCGTCAGTCGGAACAGCAGCGACTGCAAAGACTTGATTTGTTAGAATACCAAGTCCGAGAACTCAGCGAAGCCAACATCGAAAACAGCGACGAACTCGCACACCTAGAACAAGAATCAATCCGCCTCGGCCACATCGTCGAATTGCAGCAGCAAAGTTACAAAGTTCACCAAGCCCTTTACCAAAACGATGGCGACAGCGCCTCAGCCGCCGACTTGTTGAGCAAAGCCGAGGAAATTTTAAGCGATATGGCAGTTTACGATGCCCAATTGCACCCAATCCTCGAAATGGTCAGCGATGCTTTAGCCCAAGCCACAGAAGCCAGCCGGCAAATTAGCAGCTACGGCGAACAATTAGAAGCAGATCCCGAAAGACTCGAAGAAGTAGAAGATCGGATTCGCGAACTCAAACAAATTTGTCGCAAATACGGGCCGCTCAAAGAAGCGATCGCCTACTACCAAAGCATCCAAAACGAACTAAATGAACTTTTAGAAGGAGGCGAGTCAATGGAAGCCTTAGAACTCGCATATCAGACCGCTTTAGAGCAATTAAAAGACGCTTGCAGCCACCTCACCACCCTGCGACGCGAAGCAGCCCTCAAACTAGAAACGCACCTCGTAGGAGAACTTAAGCCGTTAGCAATGGAAAAAGTGCAATTTCAAGTCGAGATATCGCCTTGTACCCCAACCGCGACCGGTGCCGACCAAATCGCATTTTGTTTCAGTCCCAATCCGGGCGAACCTTTGCAACCTTTGGGCGCGATCGCCTCCGGGGGAGAAATGAGCCGCTTTCTACTCGCCATCAAAGCCTGTTTTTCCCAAATAGAAAGTGCGGGTACGCTGATTTTTGACGAAATCGACGCCGGAGTCTCCGGGAGAGTCGCCGGGGCGATCGCCAAAAAACTCTACCAACTTTCCGACAAACACCAAGTTCTCTGCGTCACCCACCAGCCGCTGATCGCCGCGATGGCTGATTTTCATTTTCGTGTCAACAAACAGACGATCGAAGCAGAACCAAGTATCGAGGAACCCGCAGCCAACTCCGAACCAGTCGAACGTACAGTAGTCAGAGTTGCCGCTCTCAACAGTGAGCAGCGGCGGGAAGAACTGGCCCAACTCGCCAGTGGCCGCTCAGCAACAGAAGCCATCGCCTTCGCCGAATCCCTGCTTGTCGAAGCCGCCGGATTGCGCCAAACTCAGTCTGCCAAACCCTAAGCAGACCCTCAAGCCGATCGGGGGGTTAAAAGGCGGAGTTTTTTCAGAGTCGGAGGTTACACTAAAAATATCAACCGCAAATTTTACAAAAAAAAGCTGAAAACCCCGTGAATTTAGTGGGATGAAAGCTAAGAGCAGCAAAATAAAGAGAAATTCTAGTTAAAAACCACAATTGTGTAGAGAAGGGCACACATCACTAGCAACTGGTAGTGTCACAATTGCCGCTAGTCCCACAACGCCACCCCTCTTTCAGCAGTCTTCCCGCCAGTACGCATTCATGTTCCTGCGGGCTATCGGTTCAAAGATCGGCAGAACTTACTTAAACCAGGCACGCACAATGTCAAAATCAGTTAATAAACCATTTAAACAGGATTCGCATTCTTTCAAAAGAGTGCAGCAATGCCACAGCAGCCTTACCGTCGCACCAGCAGTTCACCAGCAATCCCAACTGAATTGGCCTTTCCCTGTGGCCGGAGTTCTGTAAACTGGGAAATACTTTCACACATAATTGAGTTTTCTGCGACAGGTGACTCATTAATGAACTTGCCCGCTCTCCTAGCTTAGAGACTAACCCTTACGCTTAAGATTCTGTAAAGGTCTATGAAATCTGCATCTCCCACCAATTACTCTTCTCTGGACAACGTGATAGAAGTCGCTGTTGTCGGCGGTGAAAATCATCATCAGGAACATTATTCTCCCCCTCCCTCTCCCCCTAGCAGCAGTGCAATTATCCCGCGCCAAGGAAACCTCTCCGGCATTCTCGACCTTCTAAATAAGCAAAGTTTCACAGTAGTAGTTAAGGAAGTAGAAGACAAACTTAAGGTTGTCAATCAAACCCTGGGAATGCTCGACAATATCCTGGAGAGCGAGGGATTTGATGCCATCCTCAACGAGATGTTGCAGTCGATTACCCTCAAAACAGGGGAATTGCTGAGTGCCGATCGCAGCACGATATATTTATTAGATGACGAAAAAAACGAACTCTGGGCGATCGTCGCTAAAGACGAAAATGGTAAAAACCTAGAAATCCGAGTTCCCGCCCATGTAGGTATTGCCGGAGAAGTAGCCACAGACAGAAAAGTGGTTAACATCCCTTACGATTTTTATAACGACGAACGATCGGCAAACGCCCAAAAAATGGATGAAAGAACGGGCTACCGCACTTATACAATGCTGGCAATGCCCCTGATAAATGAAGAAACAAACGAGTTAGTAGCAGTCGTTCAACTGATTAATAAACTCAAACCGAACCACGAAAATTACCATAATTTTGACGAACAAATCGACAGGACAGGATTTACTGAAGAAGACGAACAAGTTTTTAAAGAATTTGCTCCCTCAATTCGCCTAATCCTAGAATCTTCTAAATCTTTCTACGCAGCCACTCAGAGACAGCGGGCCGCCACGGCGCTGATGAAAGCCGTAAACGCCCTTTCTAAGAGCAGTCTAGACTTAGAAGATACCCTAAAAAGGGTGATGGATCAGGCTCAAAAACTCATGAATGCCGATCGCAGCACCCTCTGGCTGATCGACGAAGACAAAGACGAACTGTGGACAAAAATCCCGATCGGCGGCAACCTGAAAGAAATTCGCATACCCAGAACCGCCGGTTTTGCAGGCCAAGTCGCCCAATCCAGCCAACCCCTGCTGATTCCCTTTGACGTGTACGACGACCCCCGCGCCGGCACCTCCAAAGAAGTCGATCAAAAGTCCGGCTACCGCACTTGCAGTATGCTGTGTATGCCAGTGTTTAACTCCGACCAAAAATTGATTGGAGTTACGCAGTTAGTCAACAAAAAACGACAAGGAGAATTCCCTCCCTACAACCCGACAGATTGGCCGCACGCCCCCGAACAGTGGAAAGCGAGTTTCAATCGCAACGACATGGAATTTATGGAGGCGTTTAACATCCAAGCCGGAGTGGCGCTGCAAAACGCCAAACTTTTTGCCGAAGTCAAACAGCAAGAACAAAGACAAAAAGATATGCTAAACGCCCTGACTAACGGCGTGATTTCTACAGATAAAAAAGGCAATATAGTAGCGACAAATCCCAGTGCCCAAAAATTACTGGGTGTCAGCGATGCCGAATTAGCCGAAGGTCAATCTTTGCGCGAGTTAATTAAGTTAGAAAAAGGCGATTTTGCCAAATGGTTTGATGCGTCTTTGTCTCCAGAAGACGATCATGACCGCCAGCAGTATTACCCAGATCAAGTTTTGCTTACCTTGGAAGGACAAGGACAGAGTATCAATCTCTCCATTAATTCAATGACTGACGCTACCGACGCCAACAAGGTCAACGGCGCGTTAGTCGTCATGGAAGATATTAGCAGCGCCAAGCAAATCAAAAATTTGATGTACCGTTACATGACTCCAGAAGTAGCCGAAGCTTTGTTAGCTTCAGGAGATACTGGATTGGGCGGCAAGCGCAAAAAAGTTTCGGTGCTGTTCTCCGACATTCGCAGCTATACCACACTTACGGAGAAATTGCAAGCCGAAGAAGTGGTAGTGATGCTCAACAAATATTTTGAAGTGATGGTAGATGTCGTATTCGAGTACGGAGGGACTCTCGACAAATACATCGGCGACGCTCTGATGGCAGTTTTTGGCTCTCCAGCGCCCCTAGAGGATCATGCTTGGTGCGCGATGCAAACCGCAGTGAAAATGCGGGCCAAACTGGCAGAGTTCAATCAAGATCGCGTGGCAAATGGCGAACTGCCGATCGGCATTGGTATGGGCGTGCATTCCGATGAAGTTGTCAGCGGCAACATCGGTAGTAGCAAACGCATGGAATTGACTTCTATAGGAGACGGCGTAAACCTCGCCTCTCGCTTAGAAGGCGCCAGCAAACAGTACGGCACCGACTTGATTATCAGTGACAATACTTACAGAGATTATGCCGATCGGCTCTACGTGCGAGAACTCGACTTTATTACTGTCAAAGGCAAAAGCGAACCCGTAATCGTTTACGAACTCGTCGGCATCCGCGAGGGATACTCGCCAGTGGGCAAGTCACTAACCGAAACACAGCAACAAATTATAGAACATTACACCAAGGGGCGCGAACATTACAAAACTCCAGTTAGCCAAAGACTCTCAGAAAGTGAGGTGAAAAACATCTTAAATGAGGTCGCCTCCATGCCAGAGGCAGAGATTAAGAAACTGCCCCCCAACAATTTTGTAGAGCAACAGTTGGAACACGAACTCAAGAAGCTGTTACACCAACTGAAAAAGCTATCAGAGTACGACCCGAAAAACCTGTGCGAAGCAGACAAACTCATCGTGCTGTTGCAGCCAGAAATCCAACTGCTGAAATTGGAAGGCATCAAAAACCTCTCGGAAGACGAAGCCAAAATGCTGCTGCAAGCAAAAATCAAGCCCCTCTCGGAAGACGATATTAAATACTTGCAAGAAGGCGAAGTTAAAAAGCTCTTGGAAGCAGACATCTTAGAACCATCAAATCCCCAAATCAAGAGGCTGAAACCCGCAGAGATCAGGCAGCTATTGCAGGCGAAAATTAAAAGTCGGGCCTGCGAGACAGTTGCAGAAATGTTAGATGAGGAATTTGAAAACCTGGGACTCGATCGGGTGAAAAAGCTACTGAGCGAGTTTAAGAAAGCTTTAGAACCAAAAGCCAAGCAAGCCTTTAAAGACGCTGAACGCGAATTTGACGCGGTTCTGAAAATTGACCAGAAAAACAAGGCAGCTAAATTGCACGTCGATCGCTGTATGTTATTTCAGCATGCGTTTTCAGACGTACTCAACTGGGATGGTGTGTGGAATCTCACAGAAAAATAGCAGTAGCCCACAGCAAATGCTGGCGGTGGCGTCAGGGTTCCGGGGGGGCGATCGCGATCGGGGGTGCGCCTCCCATCCCACCACCAATTAACCTTAATATCCTATTGAGATAATTGTAAATAAGCTCCAACAGGTATTATGGTTATCAGGAAGATGGGTTTAAAACCCTGTCCTTTTAGGACGGCTTTGTATTAAAATGCTGAATACTCAAAGGATCTTTAGGCTCAAGACACGTTGAAACAGCTACGATGAGAGCAAACTTAAAGACAGCTAGAAGGGCAATGGTTGACTCTAACCCGGAAGGCAAGAGTAAAAGTCGCCATAGGGCATTGGGAGACTTTAAACGGACAGGGAGGGACTGTAAGACTACTTCGGTAGCAAGACCCGATGAACTGTCAAGAATCACCGCTGAAGAGAACTCGGTGAGTATGTCAAATAACCGGATTTGAATTTGCAAGCGAGATGCCGGGGGTTTAGCCCTACGTGTTTCCTTCGCACTACCTACCGCAACAAACTTAGCACTTCTATTATTTGAAGCGCTTAAAAATAGTTATGACTCGCGGCAGCGTTACCCGGTTTCTGAGAAAAATCTTGGAGAAAGGCGACGAAACATCCGCTCAAAAACCGGGTTTCTCACCCCGCCCGCGTAAGTCTTAATAGCGTTAGCTGCTCCTAAAAAGAGCTTCCTTCGCAGATAATCAATGTTCTAGTCTTAGATATAGAAAACCACTAGCGTCAGTTATGGATAATTGGAATTCGCAATCGGGAGATGTTGAGTGGGTAGATCAGGTTTACCAACTATTGCTGGAGATTGCTCGGAGCTCCCTGTCAGATATCCCCAGAATCCCGGAAAATATTACTGTTAAGGCTATTCCTCTGATCCAGAAGGTACAAAGCATTCAGCAAAGGCCTGACGGGCAAGTGTTCAAATCCGGTTCCTTTTCAGTAAACGATCGCGAATGGGTCGATCGAGTCTGCCAACTATTGGTAGAACTAACCAGCGCGTCTTTGTCCGAACAGCCCAAAATGCCGGAAAACCTTGCAGGCAGATCTTTAGCCCTAGCTGATCGAGCACAAAAAATTAAAGAAGATATTGAAGAAAATGCAACCCAAACCCCAGCCGATGAAGATGACAATTCTTTACAGTCTCCAGACGCGCTGCTTTCCCTCTTGCACCACAGTTTGAAAACTCAGCGCGCCAAAAGCTATAACCCCGATGCCCCCGAATGGCAGCAAGTCTTGAGCCTGCTCGACGTAGTGCAGTCAATTTACAAGCAAATTCAAAGTTAAATTCAAGCTTAAATCAGGCGCATCTTTATTGTGCGAGATCGCTGGCTTTTAAAGGCGGTTGCTCTTTGACAGAAAGTTTTTTGCCATAGCCCGAACATTTCCGATTATTGCATTTTTGTCAACTAAACTAGGTTTAATTGGTTCTAGGGCAAGAGAACATGAGCGGACAAAACATCGGCGATTTGTCAGGAGAAATATTAGCCGATCGCTATCAGTGCGATCGGCGGCTCGGCAAGCAAGCAGGAAGGCAAACATTACTCGCCCGCGACTTAAAAACCCAACAGCAAGTAGTAGTCAAACTGCTCTCATTCAGCAGCGATTTTAACTGGGAAGACTTAAAACTGTTCCAGCGAGAAGTCGAAACCTTAAAATCCCTATCCCATCCGGCAATTCCCCAATATCTCGACTCCTTTGAAATCGACACTCCCAGCCGCAAAGGATTCGCCCTAGTTCAGACTTACATCGAAGCCAAATCCCTACAAGAATATCTTTCAGACGGCCGCAGCTTCAGCGAAAGCGAAGTCAAACAATTAGCAACAGCATTACTAGACATCCTCGCCTACCTACACCAGCGACAGCCCCCGGTGATTCACCGCGACATTAAACCCAGCAATATCTTGCTCAAAAATCGATCGGGCAACAGCGTCGGGGAAGTCTACCTAGTCGATTTCGGTGCAGTTCAAACCCTAGCAACCCAACAAGGGAAAACAGTCACCGTTGTCGGAACTTATGGCTATATGCCGCCCGAACAATTTGGCGGGAGGGCGGTTCCCGCTTCCGACTTGTACAGCTTGGGAGCAACCTTAATCGCCTTAATTACCAAGCAGCATCCTGCCGACTTGCCGCAGAAAGATTTGCAGATCGAATTCGAGCAAATCACCCAACTAAGCCCCGCTTTTACCAACTGGCTGAAGTGGATGACGCATCCCAGTTTAGAGCGCCGTCCCGCCTCAGTCCAAATAGCAAAAGAAGTTTTAGAAAAACCACAGCAAATAAAACAATATTCCCTGCCATTGAGACAGGGAAAAACCGTGAACACCTTTAGCTTGTTCAAGAATGCGATCGGGCGCAGCACTTGGACAGGCTCTCTAGCTCTAGGAGTTGGTGTAGCTATTCCCTTCATCTTCATTATGCCCCCCGATCAGATAACTATGACAGTAACCATGGGCTTTTTTCTCGGCTTGCTGCTGGGGTTGGGGAACGGAATAATCGTAGGAATCGTGACGCGCTTGTGGTTTTTTCCTTTAACTAATCCCAAACTTCACCGACAAGTTTTAAATGCAATTAGTATCGTAATCTGTACTTCGATAAGCATCGTCTTCTTAGAAAAGGTGGGGGGATTCAATGGTAGAGCAGTAAGTGCCATACATTATTTTATCTTCGTACTTGCACCGTCGATAATTGCAGGACTATCAATGCGGGCAACTAGCAAGTCTATTGCCCGGTGGTATCAACAAGAAAGTGAACTTTAATTTAAAATTTAGATAGGACTTACGCACTCCGACCAAAGAAATCAGGTTTTTACTAAAATACTTCATTGCAACCGCCAGACTCACTAAAAAACCAGGTTTCTGAATCCCGATGATAACCTCAAGTTAAAATAAAGCTAAAAAAACATGAGTAGCAGAATATTAGCAGAACGCTACGAAGTGCAGCGACAACTAGGAAAACAAACAGGCCGCCAAACGCTGCTGGCTCGCGATATTCAAACTCAAAAATTAGTTGTCATCAAACAGCTATTCCTCGGTAGCGATTTTGAATGGCAAGACCTCAAGCTATTTGAACGGGAAGCGGAAACTTTAAAAGCACTTTCTCACCCATCAATTCCGCGCTACCTCGACTACCTGGAAATTGACGAACCAAACAGTAAAAGCTTTGCCCTGGTACAGACTTATGTAGAGGGAAAAACTTTGGAAGAGCATTTGCGTTCGGGGCGTACTTTTAGCGAAAGCGAGGTGAAACAATTAGCTAAATCGCTGTTAGCAATTTTGAATTATTTGCACAAGCAAAATCCTCCTGTTATTCACCGTGACATTAAACCCAGTAATATTTTACTGCACAGCAGATCCGGTAACTCGGTCGGACAAGTTTATTTAGTTGATTTCGGTTCGGTGCAGAACCAAGCTGCAAAATTTGGCGGGACAATTACGGTAGTCGGAACTTACGGATATATGGCACCGGAACAATTTGGCGGGCGATCCGTTCCAGCTTCGGATCTCTACGGTTTAGGCGCAACTTTAATTTATTTGGTAACAGGTTTGCATCCGACCGAACTGTCCCAGCAGGATTTAAAAATTCAATTTGCCGATCGGGTAAGGCATCTCAATTCTAATTTAATAGATTGGCTGGAGTGGATGACAGAACCGAGCTTGCCCAAACGATTGTCTTCGGCCCAAGAAGCATTGCAATCGCTCAAAAATCCCCGCCCGATCGATAAAAAGTCTATGGCAGTGCAACGGCAAGGCAGCGATGTTAAACTAACAAAAACTTCGGATTTTATAGAAATTACCACTCCGCCGCAGGGAGTCGGTTTTGGTTTAATTGCCCTGGTTTGGAGTTGGATTGCTGCGAATCTCAAATTATTGTTCGAGTTTGTTGAGGGGCGGACATATGCGGAATTTAATATAGTATCAGGAATTTGCTTAGTTACGGTAGTAGCAATGTTTCTATGTGCGCTATTTCGGGAATTGCATCTCAGAATTGATCGGGAGCAAATCTCCCATACCAGCAATCTGCTGGGGTTGAGATGGAATCATTCCAAGCCTGCCCGCAGACAGGACATTTGCCAGTTAGAAATTAAACAAATTGGATACAAAGTTTCTCAGATGATTATTCAAGCCGGCAACCAAAAATATCGACTAGGAGTGAAGCAGGGACTAAGTGAATCAGAAATCGAGTGGTTAGCGACAGAACTAAGCCAGCGGTTGGGATTGAAAATTCACAGAACTTTGAGAAACGGTAAAACAGATAAATGGTTCTGAAAATATCTCCGATCGCCCAAACAAAGCATTCCCCTCTCAAACTGTAGGATGCGTCCCGCCCCTCCGGTGTATTTTCCCAGCAGGCGGGACACCCCACAAGCATCATCCTCAAATTGTGCAACCCCCATCGCCCTCCCCCGCATTCTCTCAATCTCATGCAGCCGTGCGGCCCGATCGCCCGTAAAATGCTATCAAAGGGATTTGGCAAGTAGCACTCATCCCAATCATCTGTTAACTTGGAGATATTGTTGTGGACTTATCGCTAATTCCGGCACAGCCGAAACCAGGACTGCTCAACGTCCTCATCGAAATTACCGCCGGTAGCAAAAACAAGTACGAATTTGATAAAGACTTGCAAGCCTTTGCTCTCGATCGGGTGCTTTCTTCCTCAGTCCAATATCCGTGCGACTACGGCTTCATACCCAATACCTTAGCCGATGATGGCGACCCCCTCGACGGCATGGTGATGATGGATGAGCCCACATTTCCAGGGTGCGTGATTGCGGCTCGTCCGATCGGAATGCTGGAAATGATCGACGGAGGCGACAGGGACGAAAAACTCCTGTGCGTTCCCGACAAAGACCCCCGCTATGCTCACTATAAGTCCCTCAAAGACGTAGCCCCCCACCGCTTGGACGAAATAGCCGAATTTTTTAGAACCTACAAAAATTTGGAGAAAAAAGTCACAGAAATTCTGGGTTGGCAAGATGTCGATCAAGTAATGCCCTTAGTGGAAAAGTGCATCGCAGCCGATCGCAAATAAGCCCCTAGCCCGCACTCCTCGACTGCAACCCCGACTAAAAACTCAGGAGGCCGAACTTAAGGCGATCGCTGCACGTCTAGGGATGCAGTCGAGGAACGGGTAGCTAGAATGTCAAATCAGTCGTGAATGCCGAGTCACCGGAACGGCATTCCTCAAAACCCCGCCCCCAATCTTGAAAAAAATACTACTCCTAGAGTAATATGAAGCGCAAATTCTACCCCAGGGGAATGCGTTCTACGTTTGAGAAAATTTTACCCTAAGACTCTTGTTCGGCGCTATCTTAATCTCAGAACACAGAACAAGCTCAACAGCCCACAGGGTACAACAAATAATCTCTCAAGCGTGACATCTCCTACAAGTATTAGGCACTCGAATGGTTTCCCGATCAAGCGCTTGATTATAGTACAGATTGCTAAAAACTAAAAAGTAAAAACTAAGATTTCAACTCCCAAATTCCTGCCCCCAAAACTAAAAAAAATGCCTGATTCCGCACCCTCTCTACCCAATCCACAGCCTTCCGATCGCAAAGCCACAATGGAAAATAGTCCTTTGACCGAGTTTGTCGTTCAGTTTTGGGGTGTGCGGGGCAGCATCGCCACCCCCGGCACCAAAACCCTGCGCTACGGAGGCAACACCTCCTGTGTAGAAATGCGCTTGGGCAAAAAACGCCTAATCTTTGACGGTGGCACTGGCCTGCGAGTTCTGGGCTTAAACTTGCTGCGGCAAATGCCTGTCGAAGCCCATATGTTTTTTAGTCATACTCACTGGGATCACATTCAAGGGTTTCCGTTCTTTACTCCCGCCTTTATCCCAGGGAACTGCTTTCACATTTACGGTGCGATCGCCCCCAACGGCACTACCATCAAACACCGTCTTGCCGATCAAATGCACCACCCCAATTTTCCAGTCCCCATCCAGGTGATGCAATCTGACCTCAAATTCAACGATTTGACCCCTGGGGATATTCTCGAACTAGACGATGTGAAAATAGAAACGGCGCTGCTCAACCATCCCAACACCGCGATCGGATATCGAGTCACCTGGGAGGGACACACGGCCGTCTACTGCACCGATACAGAACATTTCCCCGATCGCCTGGACGACAATGTGGTACACCTAGCTCGCAACGCCGACGTGCTGATTTACGACGCCAACTACACCAACGAAGAGTATTACAACTTCAAAACCCCCAAAGTCGGCTGGGGACACTCGACTTGGCAAGCAGGAGTAGAAGTAGCGAAAGCTGCTGGAGTCAAAAAAATCGTGATGTTTCACCACGATCCGGGTCACGACGACAATTTTCTTGATGGAGTCGAAGCAGAGGTGCAGGCAGCGTTTGCCAATGCCTGCTTAGCCCGCGAAGGCATGAGCATACCAGTGATTTAATCAAAAATAAATTCAGAATTATGAAACAGGAAAAACCCCGCAAACGTCGCATAGTAGGCTTGCGGGGGCTTTACTCAACGTTGCTAGTATTGATAATTATCTGTTGTACCTGCGGCGGATGGGTTGCAGCTCAGACTGCCTATTCTGGCACTCCCGCGCGACTGGCTCAGGTATCTTCGATCGAGGATAATGGCACTGTCGATCATATCCCCGAACGCTACCAACTCGGACAGCAACTGTACCTAGAAAACTGCGCCACCTGTCACATCGGTTTACCGCCGCAAGTATTACCCACAGAAACTTGGCGCCGATTGCTGCAAGATCCCCAACACTACGGACAAACCATCAAACTGCTAGTAGACCCGCCCCGCATCCTAGTGTGGAACTACCTGCAAACTTTTTCCCGTCCCCAAGCAAAAGATGAAGAACTGGCCTACCGAGTCGCCAGTTCTCGCTATTTCAAAGCACTGCACCCCAAAGTCAAGCTGCAGCAACCAGCAAATATCAGCAGTTGCGTTACTTGTCACCCCGGTGCATCTAAATACAATTTCCGCAAGCTTACCGCCGAGTGGGAAAACTCTCCGTAGCGCAGATTAAGTTCGTCATTATATCCGAGTGCGATCGAGACGATCGCACTAATCAGAAAACGGCGATCGCATTCTGAACTAGAGACTTATCCCAAGTGTGGGTGCGATCTTTCAATTCATGCTTACTGCGCCTCGCACCTTACAAATAACCGACCAAACTTGCTAGTCCGTTCCAACGGAGTGGTTAGTGGCAGCTATAGTGGCATAGAAGTAAAAAATCTGTGCGTTTAACTACTTTTTGACCAATTGTTATGATATCTTAACTTTACCCGAGGCTAGTTCAGACAATTTAAGAAGCCTGGTTATCAAGTAACCTGATTTATGATTGACAGTAAAAAAATTCAACTGAAATGGGAAAGTTATTGGTTTAAAACCTTTGGGAGATGGCGTAAGTGTCCATTGACCTGCCCAGTAGACAGACCTCATCCTCGGCATATTTTTTGGAGTTTGATTGGCAGTTTTTTGGCAATTACTGCAACGTCCTATCTTGCTTTAAAAACTAATTCTCCTTTACTAATGGCTCCGTTTGGCGCTACAAGCGTTCTGATCTTTGGTGTCCCTGACAGCCCTTTGGCTCAACCCCGGAACGTCATTGGGGGCAATTTATTAGCTGCTCTCACCAGTTTAATGATTGTGCATTTTCTCGGTTCTTCTCCCTGGGCGATGGGAATGGCTGTTTCTAGTGCGATCGGAATTATGCAGATTACCAGAACTCTACATCCGCCTTCGGGAGCAGTTGCCTTAGTCGTCATGATGACCAAACCAGACTGGAAATTTTTGCTAACACCTGCTTTTGAGGGCTCAATAATCTTGGTCTTGTGCGCCGTCATCTTTAATAATTTAGCGGCAGAAAGGACGTATCCCAAGCACTGGTTATAGCATGATCTCTAATTCTCTCATCCTTCCCTCGGGATCACTACCCAAAATCGGGATGCTCCCTCGATTCCTTCTTCCTTCTTCCTTCTTTCTTCCATCCGTTACATCCCGATCGCCTGCAACGGAAGCCGAACTTCATTCTGCTAGATCAATCAAAAAAAACGGACGGATCGGGGGAAGGTCGAGATCCCTTTTGAAAGCGTTCCCAGGACTCCTTTAACTGAGCCGGCGCTGGATTTTCGCGATCGTAAACCACCAGCACATTCGTCAAATTCCGGCCCGGTGGCAATAAAATTTCCCCTTGATGAGCCAAACCCACGGAAGCGCCCCCGTCCAAATTCATCGCTTCAAAACAGCCCATCGCCTGCATAACCTTAGCTTCTGCTTCCAAAGACAAACTATCAAGAAAAGTCACCAAAAATAACTTATCTCTGGAAGCTGGAAAGCCGATCGCCGTTCTCGAACCCACGCCCAAAACATGAGAATCTTTAAAACCTTCCGATAAAGGAGACAGCCAAACTTTCCCCCCTTTAACCAATCTCGGCCCGCAAGTCAGAGAAAACCAATGTTGACTCCAATCCGGCTTACCTTCAGTTCTAGCCGTCACCATTTCCAATTGATTTCCCGCTTTAATCCCCAAAGTCGTGCCGTAATTTTCCCATCGGCTGTATTTCAGAAACTTACCCGCCGCCACCATATTTCCCAGCACAGATTTCTGCTCATCTTTACCAAAAAAAGTCCCGTTAGCAACAACAGCAGCCCGGTAACGCGACACCATATTTTCAAAAGGTTCGTCGCCCCGCGTTACTTTAGAAGTATTTGCAAAATCTGCATTATTAGCTAACCCAATTGTGATATAAATTTCCGGGTCTGCAAGGTCAATAGTTGTTAGATAAAAACTTGCGCCAGCTACATTTTGGCGGCCCAGTTGTACAGGTTTTGCTTGCTTAGCGGAACGTTTGAGAATTTGAGGTTGAGACGGCGGCGAAGCAGGAGAATTTTCGGAGGATTTTACAATAGGATTACTCGGCAGAGGTTGATTGGTTTTTCCCGATTTTACAATGGGATTGTTAGGGAGATGTGGAGGAGTTTGATTTGATTGTATACTGGATAAGAAAGCGAGTGACTTTTGCCACACTTGACCCGCGAGAGTCAAGAAACTATCTCGGTTGTGGGCGATCACAAAATAGTCAGCCGCAACCCGCGCCAAAGCTATGCCCGTTAAAAATAAAAAAGTGCGCCGCAGCATCGGGCGGCAACCTTCAGACTGTTTGCGTTTAGACATAAAAAAATCTCAGCTAGGATAGCGAACAGTTTTCTATGGCTGTGACTACAATGGGCGATCGCCTGAATTCTGAAACTACCAGTGGTAAGGTGCGCTGCAGCGCACCTTACCACTAATTCAAAACTCAAAACTATTTCCCTAGCCCGTATTCCGCATCCCCGCAGCAATACCATTAATAGTCAGCAGAGCTCCCCGCAACAATTCACCCTTGCTGTAACGCGAGTGAATCACCCCCGGAATCCCGCCACTACCGTGCTGCCGCAAGCGTTTCAGCAGCGAAACCTGTAACAAACCCAAAGGCACAATCGTCGCATTTCGCAACTGCACGGAACGCTGCAATGCCGGATCTTCGTCCAACAAACGTTGGTGTCCGGTAATAGTTAAAACCAAATCCCGAATCAAGTGAAATTCAGCAGCAATTTGATCGAATAAAGCCTTAAAACGCTCCCTGTCAGCCGGCAAAGCTAACTCCTGGACGTAGTGTTCTGCAATCTGCAAATCCACCTTAGATAAAGTCATTTCCACCTTAGAAATTACCATTCTAAAAAACGGCCATTTCAAGTAGAAATACTGCAAAAGTTTCATGTGTTCTTCCGGTTCCTCCAGCAAAAACTCTTGCAAAGCTGTGCCGACACCGTACCAAGAAGGCAGCAAAAAGCGGCTTTGAGTCCAGCTAAACACCCACGGAATTGCCCGCAAACCGCTGATGTCTTTTTTGCCGCCGCGCCGGGCCGGGCGAGAACTAATTTGCAACTGGCTGATTTCTTGAATCGGGGTAACTTGGTGGAAGAAATCGACTAAATCCGGCTGTTCGTAGATTAAATGGCGGTAGTGCGATCGCGATCTCACCGACAACTCCTCCATAATCTGATTCCAAGGGTCGATGCCGTCAAAACCAGTGTGCAGCAAACTAGCTTGAATTACCGCCGCCGCCACAGTTTCCAAATTGTAAAGCGCCAACTCCGGCAAAGAATATTTAGAAGCCAAAACCTCGCCTTGTTCGGTAATCTTAATTCGCCCGCTGATACTCTTTCCGGGCTGAGCCAAAATCGCCTTGTAAGCAGGCCCGCCGCCGCGCCCTACAGAGCCGCCCCGGCCGTGAAAAATCCGCAACTCCACACTGTGTTTTTCCGCAACCATTTGCAAAGCTTTTTGAGCTTTCTGAATTTCCCAATTACTGCTGAGGAAACCAGAATCTTTATTGCTGTCAGAATAGCCCAGCATTACCTCTTGCAATTTTATCTTGTGGATTGGGTTTTGTGGATTGTGTTCGCTTTTATCCGCTACTTCCTGCGCGTATCCTCCTGTTAGCAGAGCCCTATAAAGCGGCAAATCAAATATTTGCTGCATTACTTCCGGCGCTTTTTTCAAATCTTCCACCGTTTCAAACAGGGGAACTACTTGAATGGTGCTAATTCCTGTCGCCGGATCGTAAAGTCCTGATTCTTTTGCTAACAGCAAAACCGCCAGCAAATCGCTGACATCGTGGCTCATGCTGATCACGTAAGTTTCGCAAATTTCCGGACCAAACTCCTGCTGCATTTGCCGCAATATTCGGAAAGTATTGATTGTCTCGCAAGTTTTGGGAGAAAACGGCAATTCTGCAGGAATTAAAGGGCGGCGAGTTTGCAGTTCTGTTGCGAGCCAAATAATTCGATCGCATTCCGACATTTGATTGTAAGGCTTGGGCAAAATTTGCAAGTATTCAGCAATTTCGCTCAAAGCGTCGGAGTGTACTGTTGACTCTTGGCGGATATCTAGGTAAGCCAAATTAAACCCGTAGATTTCTACTTGGCAAAGCAGATTTTCCAAGTCCCGACAACTCAAACCTGTTTCCACTAAATTGTGCTCAATGAGCTGCAACTCGGCCAAAAACTCAGTTCCCGATCGATAAAGGCCGGTCATTCCGGGATGTTCCGACAAAGCTTCGCGCTCCCGCTGCAACTCGTCTCCTTTGTAGAGCCGCCAATTACGATCGCGCGTATTTTCCAGTCGCTGCAGCACGTAGGCCAGCTTCAACCGATAAGGTTCTTGGCGGTAGCGGATTGCCCACTGCTCGTAAACCTCCGGGAATTCCGATTTGTCGCGATCGAGAGATTCCAGCAATTCCGGCAGCACGTCGCTCCAGTGCAGCGACAAACTCAAAAGTTCGTTCAGCCGTTTCACCGCGACGATGTACTTTTCTAGCACCAAGTGGCGCTGATAGCAAGCCGTTTGCCAAGTAACTTTTGGAGTCACAGAAGGGTTGCCGTCCCTGTCGGAACCCACCCAAGAACCGAACTTGCAAAAATTGTAACTAGGGGGTTTCAGATAAGGGTAAGAAGCGTGCAGAGCTTGTTTGAGGCGGTGGTAGAGTTCGGGAATAGCATCAAACAGCACTTCCTCGAAGTAGTGCAGAGTGTACTCCACCTCGTCAAGCACAGTCGGCTTGAACTGGTGCAGTTCGTCAGTGCGCCACCAGAGGCGAATTTCTTCCATCAGTTGCTCTTGGAGAGCCGCCGCTTCCCAGCAAGACACCGGGTAGGGGCTTGGATAGTCTGCCCCTAACACCTGAAATTTCTCGTCAACTTGGTCTAGCTGTTGGAGAATCTTCGCCATTCGTCGCTGTTTGGTGCGGATCGTGTGGCGGACAATTTCCGTCGGGTGAGCGGTGAATACTAAGCGGATGTCCAACTGATCGATCAAGCGCTGAATTTGCTGGCTGGGCACGTTCAAGCGCAGCAGCATGGGGAACAGTTGGTGAAAAGTGCCGGCATCGCGGGCGATCGTCTCGCTGCTGTCTGCCTTGCTCAAAGCCATTTGGCCGGGGCCGGGGCCTTCCCTGTGGCGCGGGCGATCGGGGGCATCGGTTGCTTGTCCTGGCAGCTTAGAAAACATCCGCCCACCAGCATCGTTGCTGCTAGCGTAAGCTAGCTGTTGGTCTCGCTGTTCGTAGTGCTGTTCGACAATGTTGATCAACTGAAAATACAGTGCAAAAGCCCGAGCGGCGCGGATGGCAGCGTTGAGATCGAGCTTTTCGATTAGCTGTACGACATTCGACTCGCGAAAGTGAGTGGCTTGTCCCTCGGCGGAATTGACCGATCGCATTTGTTGGAGCAAATCCACCAATTCCTGCCCGCACTCCTGTCGCAGCACCGATTCCCACAAGTCCTCTACTACTTTGAGGCGATTTCGCAGAAACAGGTCTGATTTTGAGTAAGCGGGAGAATGGGAAATAGATGTTGCATCAATAGCCTGTTCTGAAGACTGGAGGACTGAACTCATCGGGCTGTTCCTCAATAGCTGCGGGTGTCAAGAAAATTGTATTGTTTAGTTTCGCCTAAAACACTTTTGTTTGCAGTCAAATTTGAGACAACTTATTGCAAGGTAGAAAGTAAAAGGCACTTATTTACAAAGTATAAGGAAAAATTAATTCTCACAGCACGGATTGTACCGATTGTCAAGCTTTCAGGTTCGTTGATTTGCGATTTGAGATTTTAGACGATCGGCGTGAGACGTTCGGCGATCGCGTCGAACGATGTGAGATTTACTTCAAAGATGAATCTGGGCTCTTGAACTAGGGTCGAAAATTTTGAGCTCTCCACGACAGAAGTCGGGGGCTGGTATTTGTTTTTTGGGCGGGGTCAAAAAAATTAACTTCTAGCTGCTGCATCCTTCCTTGCGCCTTCTAGTCCTGTGATTGAGGAAAGTTGAGCACGGGGAGGCGCGAACCCCGAAAGACTTCTTCGCTTTCAACGCCGAGCGACGCAACAAACTCAGCAGCAGCTTTAGCCACCACCAACCCGCCCAGCATGGGTAAAGCGACCAAGCTCAATAAAATGTCTGAGGGAACTGGCAACTTTGGACTGTTAGGTGTTTGAGTTTTGAGCAAGTCTTGGTGTTCCGACGGCATAGATCCTTCCTGCGTATTCTGTTATCCCTAGTTTACAGGCTAGGGCGGGTTTTCTTGCCTCGTTGTATCCTAGATTGGAGCAAGCTCCGGTGTTCCTCCAAGAATTAGTGCCGTGTCGATCGCACGCCAGGCAGGGGTGCGTGCTGATATCCCCTGAAGGATGTGACACAAAAATGAGAGGATACGACGATCGCCCGTACAACAGCTTTTTCAAGCCGATCGATCGCCCTTCCCGATCGATCCTGCGGCCAGTACAAAAGTGAGAACGCCCGTTTGTTCAATCAGACCGGCCGATCATCGACTCAAAGGAAATTGTACCCGGTGTACGATCGCCCGAGGGGTATAAAACTATCAACAATCATGCGAGCGCACAAAACAACTCGCTTGTAAAGTCGATCAACTCAAAGGAAATTGTACCCGGTGTGCGATCGTCCGCAATTTAAAAAGTCAGACTTGGTTGTTGTTTCGCTCCACCATCTCTCGTAACTGGAGCTGATATTTTATGGTCCAAATCTCACTAAATACCTAGATGCAAAATAAAGAATTCACCTTCAATCACCTGATTGGCATAATTTAGCAAAATTTGCAGCTTTTCCAGAAGCAAGTCTCGCTCAACTTCGATATTATGAACTTTGGGTGGACTAGAAACCGTTCTGTCACCTTCTATAATTATTCCTCCATCAAGCTGAAATTTATCAGGAGCTTTTGAAAATAAGCGAGACCATGAATCGATTACGTGATAAAACATTTCCCCATCTTCTTGGTGAATAATTGTAGTACCATAAAGCGCTAATCCCTTTGTTTTCTTTTTATAGGGAAGTGAAAGATGAGTACACGGTATCCACATTAAGGTATCATTCATGTACCGCATTATGTCATCGTGGATACTAACTTCAAACTCCTTTTCATAATAATTCATGCACTTTGCATAACTGACTTCTCCTTCTCTTAAGCAAAAAAATCTATGTTCTAGCGCCATATTTCAACAAACCTCTTTATTCTATTAACACTTGATTCAATCAGCGATGCCAAAGTTTTCCAAAATATATTATACCATATCTTCCTTGATCCAAATCTACTAAATCTATGTATTTATCTCCCAGTTCGTACCTAGAAACATTTGAGGTAGCTCCACTTATTCAGCGTATTTGGGTTGTTTTATCATTCAGAACTACTTGTTTAAAATCCTCTGCTAGCTGAATATATTCCTCCACATTATTTGCACCTACTTCCGCACCATGATCCCTAAAATGTTTTTTTACAGAAATTTCAGGTGTCGCCTCACTACCTGGATGCCATGAACGAGTATTGATATACTCATACGCTGGATTAAAAAATTCTTCCAAGTCCTCATCGGGAACATCATCCCAAGGATTATTACCGGAATTACTTTGAAGCACCTGAACAATCAGATTAGAGAGATCCTGGACACTAACTCCCACTAAGCTGATCCCATGTACTAGCGCTCCCAATCCTGCAGCAACCAGTGCGGGGTTTCCAGTTAAACCACCTCCAATACTACCACCAGCTCCAAACAAAATTTCCGCTATTCCTTGCAAAATTCCGATTAAATCAGCAGTAGCCCTTCCTGCCTGAGCTGCTTGACTCTTTTGTAAGAGTTTTTCCAGTTTGTCTCGTGCTTGTGCTCCTCCTGGTAAGTAGGTCGGTATAAAAAAACCAAGGTAAGTAAAGAAATGTTAACAAGCGGAATTGGAGCTGAATTTAAAGCGATTAGTTATATAATTTCCTCGTTGCCCTCTCGCTTCAATTCCATCCATTACTGCGTAGGCAATATCTAGTTCATCTTCAAACATTTGTCCGACCAGTTCATGATTTTTAAGTTGCTGCCATTCCAGTTCAATCTTGTTCATTTCCGAACAGTATTTAGGTAAAAAGAAAATATACAATCCCTGGCTTTCCCACTGAGACCATTTTTGTTGGACATCCAGAGATTTGTGTATGGGACCATTATCTTGAATTATCACTCTGATCCGTCCAGTTAATTTCATTTCCAACTCAGCTTGTTGTGCTTCATTTTCCATCATAGTGATATATGATTTGCTGCTAAAACTCCCGACAGCAAACCCATATGCGAAACTGACACACGGCTGTAGCAAGCCTAAAATACTAAGTCTTCGCCCCCTTCGTTTAGTTTGCTCTAACCGTTTTTGCACTCCTATTGGGTAATATGTATATCCAGTGGGACTCCACAAGCAAAAACCTGATTCATCCAGATATTTCAGATCGATTTCTCCCGCCGCCGATGCCAACTCCAACATATCTTGATCTGCCTGTTTTATTGAGCGTTGTAATGGGTCTTGCTTGTTTTTATGGCTTGGTCGGGTTCGTTTCCAAATAATCTTTTTTTTTTGAGGATACGTCTTAATCTGTCAGGACTTAATTTGACCCCACGTTCTTGTTCTAATTTTTGAGCAAGTTGACGACTATTATATCTGCGTGGTTCATTTCTGAGACATTCTTCTAGATGAACAATGTCTGATTCTTTCCATTTTGGTTTGACCCCTCTACCTCTGGTTGACCATAATCCTGTCAAACCCATTTTCACCCACCGATGAATTACTTCTCTAACTGTTTGCTCTCTACAATTAAAATGAGCTGCTATCTCCTCTACATAACATCCCTGGGAGTTTAATCTAATAATTTGTGCTCGATCTTTTACTTTTTGAGGTACTGTTGTTGCCGCCCTCAATTCAAATAGTGTTCGGTCTTCTTCTTGATTGAGAAATACTCTTAAACGTGCGCCCATATTTGTTGATTTTGTAAATTAAATCTTGAGTGTTTACTTATCTTAACATAATTTGGTTTTTTTACGCCTACCTACTTATCAGAAGGTCAGTGAAAGGCTGAAGTAAAGCCCCATTATTCTTGAGATAGTAGTAAAGAAGCGCGCCTAAAAATTCCAGAACAGCTTGCTTGCCTTGTTGAGATAGCTCCAACAACCTTTGGATAAATCTACGCAATTTTGCCAAAAATTTGTCCCAAGGGCTTTCGTTCTTAGGGCTACTTGCATTAAAATAGCCATCTCTATTAATTACCTTCTGAGACTCAAGCTCTTTGTAAATATCAGTTGGGAGCCAAAAAGTCTTGTCTTCAGAAGCATTTTTAGATGCAGCATCTTTAAAAATCACAGTCGGCAACTGCCAAATATCATCACTCGGCTTCGGAGGCTTCATCAAATCCGGTGGCACATCTTGTTTCGGCGCCTTATTCAACCGCGGCGCTTCCCCAAATTCCGGCAAATTATTCGTCTGGGTCTGTGTTCCTTCTGGGTCAAATGACCCCCTCGTTACCTCCGATTCACTCGGCGCATACTTGCCATCTTCCCAACTAGACTTCGACCAACTTTCACTCCAACTATTCCTCCCATCATCCCATACTGTCCCACTGCGAGTCCAACTCCAACTGCTGCCATTACTCGTCGAGACACCCCCTTTCGTCACCGATTCTGAGTCGTAACCGCTCACAGTTTCCGTCCAACTGTAACCTCCCTTAAAATAAGACTTGCTATAACTCTCACTCCAACTAGAATACTTGGAAACCGAACTAGCTACACCCTTACTATCCCGTGTGCGATCGCCCGTAATTTCCTCGTAATTTTAGAAAGTGCGAGCTCCCGTCATTTAAGAAAATGCGATCGCAGGTAAGGGAAAAGCGCGCTCGCCCCTAATTTAAGAAAGGACGATCGGCCGTAGTTGAGAAAAGAGCGATCGCCCTAATCTCGAAAAATCCGATCGCCATTAATATCAAAGTGCGATCCCCTCAGATTCCCTCCGCCCGCCAGAGAAAATTACGATCTCTCGTAATCCAGAGAAATACTATCACCCTTCTTTGTAAAGCTATAGATAATCATTCGAGCGAACAAAACTAATCGCCCGCCACGTCGATTATTTGAGCTTGTCATATTATCCCTCTTTTAGTGGGACAATCGTCTCCGCTACAGCTCTTAATATTGAGGCGAGGCGATCGAAATCAACATATGTGGGGATATGTTCTTCGGATATAACTTTTTGCAGGCTTTTCCAATCATCTATCAGTGAACCTACATCTAGACTAACATCAGTTTCAAAGTTTGTCCATTCATCAGACGAAACTATCCAATAGTAATCTATATCATTAATATCTAATGATATAATGCCCTCTTGTTCCATTTTATTCATGAGTTTATCAAACAATATCCGTAGTTCACCAACCGTCACATTCATCGATTTATCCTCTCTATCTGCGATTAAGTTCTTGTTCTATTTTGATTAACTCATCTCTTTGCTTCTTGATTTGTTTTTGAAGTGCATTAATACGCCCCTGTATAATTTGTTCCCTTATTTGTGGATTTGGTGCGTTTTTAAGCCTGCCATCGTTATCATAAGCATCGGGATTTGCTATGTAGTCATTGAGCTTTTTCTCGTGTTCTTGGATTAGGTCTTGATAGGAGTTTCGGGCTTTCTCCAATTGAGGTGTTGTCATCTTTTGGTAAAGTTGACTCCCTGTACCGCCTGTTCCTTGAGAATATAATACTCCAAGTTCCTGAACTATATTTCTTAGACCAGCCACCAACGTAGTTGTTCCGTGTAGTCCCAAAGCTACACCTGCTACTATGGCGGGAGCACCTCCGATGCAAGTGAATCCTGCTATACATAAAAATCCACCTCCCGCGGCAGCACCACCGCCTGCTATGATTTCCAAAATTCCTGTGACAATTGCTGCCCCATCTCCTAACCGTTGTCCCCACCAAAAATAATTGTAGTCGGGAAGCCCTTTAAGCCCTCGTTCCACATCTTGTTCTTGTCCATCCCAGTAAGGGTTGAAGACCTGGAATAACCATTTAGTTGAATCTCCGATATTACGTAGATACTGATATACTGCGCCAGCAACAAACATCCCAAGAGGTCTAAAAAAATTCAACAATTGTTGAATAACTTCTGCCAGTGCAGAACGTTTGTTTTCAGGTAATTTTCCACCAGGAGCACCAGAACCACCAGACGGATTATTAGCTAAATAATCATTCCCACTCCCACCTGAAGGCGCATCAACTTCATAACTAGCAAAGACATCTTTAAACTCAGGCTCCTTAACAATAAAAGTCGGCAACTGCCAAATATCATCACTAGGCTTCGGCAACTTCTGAAAATCAATCGGCACCTCTTGTTTCGGCGCCTTATTCAACCGCGGCGCCTCCCCAATTGAGGGCAAATCATTAACCTGCTCCCCCGTCCCCGAAGCATCGAACCCTCCCCCTGCTGACGAGGACTCAATCGTCGTATACTCCCCATCTTTCCAACTATATTTCGACCAACTTTCACTCCAACTATTCCTTCCATCATCCCATACTGTCCCGCTGCGAGTCCAACTCCAACTGCTGCCATTACTCGTATAGACACCCCCTTTCGTCACCGATTCTGAGTCGTAACCGCTCACAGTTTCCGTCCAACTGTAACCTCCCTTAAAATAATACTTGCTGTAACTTGAACTCCAGCTAGAATACTTGGACACCGAACTAGCTACGCCGTTACTATCGTAAGTGCTTTCGCTCGACCATTTCTCGTAACTCGAACTGCCATTTTCTGTTTTTTGGCCATCTTTATAAGTTGTAACTGTCTGTGAATTCCAAGTACGGGAGGTGTCGCTACTGTTAGATGAGGTGGAATTGTTGCCCTCGGTACTGCTGTTACTTTTGGTAGCGGTTATTGTCGATTCGTCGCTGGTACTTTGAGTAGTATAAGTATCAGCATTATACTCGCTCTCCCACTGAGCATGATTTTCTGAATAATTTTCAAGCTCGGAATTATAACTAACTTTCCCCTCACTGTTGCTGCTGGAAGAATTAGACTTACTGACAGAATAAGTATCCCGATTGTGGCTGCTAGTTGACGGCCCGTTTTTGTAACTTTGCGTGTCATTCCCTTGACTTACAGAATAATTGTTATTGCGGTTGTTGTGCCAGTATGAGGGGCCGTTGCTGCTGTTGGTTTCTTGAGATTGATTGACGGTGTAACTGTCTCGATTGCTGGTATTTTTTGACTGGCCGTCATCGTAACTGCTGTGATAATTACTATTGGCTTCTGAATAAGTATCGCGGCTGTTGCTGCCGACTGTTTTGCCGTCAGTTGTAGTGTTGTCCCAAGTTGAATTGATTACTGAATAGTTGTCGCTGCTGTTGCCATTTTTGTAAAAACCGCTGCTACTGCTACTCTCATAGTTCGAGCGATTTACTTGGCTTTCTTCCCCGCTGTGAGTGTTGATGGAACTATTACCATTGCTGCTATTCGTCCAATCGGCTTTGCCTTGAATTTGAGTTGAACTGTTGTTGAGAGAACTTCCGGTGCTGCTAGTATAGTGAGTGTTTGAAGTTGATTTTGAACCCCAATCGTCTTGGCGGTTGCCGTTATTAATTGCATAGTCGGTTCCGTATTGACTGTCTGATTGGGAAAAACTGTTTCGGTAACTGTCGGCAGTGGTGTTTGTAGTTTGTTCGGGACTGGTATAATTGCTAGAAGAGCGGGATTTTTGAAGATATGAGCTTTGGTCGTTGCGAGTGCCTTCGTATTTAACTCGGCTGTAGTTTTGCTGCGATTGATTTGTGTTTTCTACTGAGTTTTGGGAAAAGTTTTTGCTGGTGTAGGTAGCAGCATTTGTGCTGGAATCGCTGGTGTATTCGTTAAAAGAGTTGCCCTTGCTGTTGGTGTTGACGGCGTTTTGATCCCAGCTTGATTCGGTGTTTGAGAAGTTGCTATTGGTTTGAGAGTTGGTGATGGTTGTGCCGTTGGAACTACTGGTAGAGGTAGTTGTATATGGCGCTAATTCTGTGGTATAGGAGCTGGTGCCAGAGTTGTAGTCTCCGGTTGAGGTGCTGGTAGTTTTTGGTGTGCCTGGGGCGTTGGTTGCGGTCGGTCTTTCTGAGGGTTTGGCTGTACTATTCGGAGAGTTACTGACATTTGCATCGGCATCAATCAGCGATTTTGTCAATTGTTTGGTGGCTGCTAATACTGGTATTGCGGGGATTGTTTCTGTGGCGGTAGCAATTGCCAATTCGCGGTTTAATATTCCGTATCCTGTCCTTTCGTCCCATGAGGGTACGTCGATGTCTGTTGCTGTTTTTAGGAGGATGTTTTTGATTTGTTGGCGGTTCAGTGATGGGTTTGCTGCCCACATTTGGGAGAGGGTATTTGTAACGAAAGCAGCAGCGATTGATGTGCCTTGTTTTGTTTCGGTTGTTGACTGTTCTGCTGTTTGTGTAAGGCTTGTTGGTGCTAGGATATCTAAACCGCCTCCGTAGCTGGAATAGGCGGCTCGATTGTTGTTTTCGGATGCTCCGACTGTGATAATGTTGTCGAATTCGGTGGAGGCTTGTCCGAGGGCTGATGCGAGAGTTCCTTCATTACCGGCCGCTGCTACAATCAGAATGTTGTTATCTTGAGCGTATTTAAGTGCTGATTTTTCTTCTGGTGTCAGTTGGTAGCGTGTGGTTTGCGTGCCGTCGGAATTGATTTGGGTTAAGTCGAAGCTGAGGTTGACGACAGCATTGGGTTGTTTGGAAGCTTTGGCGGCGTCTACAAATTCTATCAGGGATTGCTGCCAGTTGCCGCTGCCAGTTGCTCGTCCCAACCAAATCGCAGGAGATTTTTTGATGTCGCTTTGATTGTCGGAGTCGCTGATAATTTCTAAAATTGTGTCGCCGTGTTGGTTTGCTTGGTTTGGTTGGAGTAGGGGATTGTTGTCGCCCTCGATTAAGTCTTTTCCGAGGATGATTTTGCTGTAGTTGATGTTGGGATTGTTGGTTGTGAAGCCGGTGTCGATGATGCCGATTAATGGTTGGTTTTGTTGGGGGAGGTTGGGGGTTATTTCTGGTTGGGTTTCTGTGTCGGTGATTGTGTATTCGTTGATGGTTGTTTCGGAGTCGCTGTCAGTTGCAGTTGCGATTTCGGAGTCAGCGATGATATGAAGTGAATTGTCTGGCTGATTGTTTTCCTCGGATGGTATTTCGGGAGTAATGGCGATGTTTTCGGAGTCGAAGTCGGGGTTTACATATTCATCGATGGTTGTTGGTGGCTGATTGTCGCTGTCGGCGGTGATATTTTCCGATTGTTGTGAGTGATGATTTTCAGTGACTGCAATTTCGGGAATAATAGTTTGGGCGTCGGTAACTATATATTCTGATGCGGATGGTTGATGATTTTGGCTGGATTCTGTTTCGGGAATGTTAGGGAATTGTTGGGCTAATATGCTGTTGAGGCTTTCCCACAGTTGGGAAATTTCTTCGGGAGAAATTAGCGGGAAATTTTCAGGAGTTTGGCTGGCTATTTCGGGGGTATCGATAAGAGTTGGGGAGATGTTTTCAATTTCCCCAGTGAGAATGTCTGTGGATTCTGCGGGTATTGCCGATATTTCTGGTTTGTCGGGTTGGAAAAAGACGGGTGTTTCGATTTTGTCACCTGTGATGAAGTCGATTGAGTTGACAACTGCGATCGCTGGTTGAGTGTTTTCTGAGATAGTTGAGATGATATTTTCGGAAATTGTGGGGTTTTCGGTTTCTCCCGCTGAGGAATTTTCCGTTTTTGGATCAGCAGGATTTGGATCAGAATTGGGATTTTCAGAAATTGTCGGATTTTCAGTTTCTGTGGCAGAGGAATTTTCCGTTTTTATCTCAGCAGAATTCGGATCGGAATTGGGATTTTCGGAAATTGTCGGATTTTCAGTTTCTACTGCGGGAGAATCTGTTTTTGGATCAGCAGGATTTGGATCAGAATTGGGAATTTCAGAAACAGTCGGATTTTCAGTTTCTGTCGCAGAGGAGTTTTCCGTTTTT
>NZ_JAUBRI010000026.1:0-8751 GCF_036701795.1 Microcoleus sp. N9_A1 | reverse complement strand
AAACAGTCGGATTTTCAGTTTCTGTCGCAGAGGAGTTTTCCGTTTTTGGATCAGCAGAATTTGGATCGGAATTGGGAATTTCAGAAATTGTCGGGTTTTCAGTTTCTGTCGCTGGAGAATTTTCAGGTTTTGTTTCAACAGGATTTGTTGCAGAAGTAGTATCTGCTTTTTTGTCTTCTAATTTAGTCTCAGTTTTTGGCGCAGCGTCAGCTATCAATTCTTTGCCTTTCTCTGATGTACGCCAATCGGAGTTTTTGGCAATTACATCATCCATTGAAATGACTTTAGGGGTTGCACCTTTGAGCGAAAATATGATATCATTGTAATCAGCATCGCTCCCTTCTCCTATCCCCATATCTTCCATGACAAATATACTGCCACCATTCACAACACTGGCTATTTGTCCCCGTTGAAAAGCATCGCTGGAATTAGCTGTCGCCATTGAGAATAAGGGCTTTTTGTCGCCGCCAATCGCTGGATTATTGTACGCTTCTTGTATTGTGCCGTTGGGAACTACGATGATACCAATTTCATCTCCTGGTGTCATTGCAAAAGTTTTGATTCCTCGGTATTCCCCGATATTGAAGTTGTTTTCTCCCTCGAAACTAGAGAATTTCGCTGCTTCTGTACTGTCAGAAATGGCGATATAACCGAGGGAGGAGTTGCTTAAAGCGCGTCTGGCTGCTTCTTTGATAAATGCTTGGGAATCGGGAACAAATTCTTGCATTCCTGTGAGGCTGATAATTGCTAGTTCTCCTTGATACGAGCCTCCGTCTGATAGATAATCGAACACAATTTTACCTGTTTCGTCTGCTTGGAAAATGCCGGAGTCGAAAGAAATGTTATTTTGAGTTGCTGGTTTGGCTGTATTGCCTGTGATTGCGTCGGTTTGAGTGGTGGATATTTGCGGTTTTTCGGGAATGCTGTTGGTTGTTGGTGTTGAATCTTGGTTGAGGATGAAGGCATTTATCTCTGCTTGTTGGGGAGATATTTCAGGGCTTTTATCGATGATTTGGTTGTTTGATTGTAATAGTTCAACGCTGGGTTTGTGGAGGATGTTTCGTTAACAGTTAAAAGATTTTTCGGGGGATAAGAGTAATCATTGGTAGAATTTGCTAGTGGCAAGTCTTCTGCAATGTCGGGAATGAGAGAAATATTGGCAGTTGTTTTGGGGGTTGATGCTTCGATTAATGACATGATTTAAAGTTTGGTTTTTTGATGAAAAAAGTGACTAAAATTATGCAGAAATTGAGGATTTTAATATTGAAAATATCGCAAACAAAGCGAGTCCAGACGATGCTGAAATTTGTTTTTTTTTATTGAGGACGCCAGCTGCGATATCGACAGGTGAAAACCTGCCAGCGAGGCTGACAAAAATTTGATGTGATGGCAATAACTTGGTTGTTTTATTGCTACCGATACATTTGAGAATATCAATAACTTTTATCGATCGCAAGCGGTTTTCACCATCTTGAAGTAAATTTTATGGAAGCTTTAACTTACTTCCGTACCCGCTCAGTGTCACGCTACGAATTGTGGGCTTTTGACAACTTTGGATTGGCGATCGCCAAACTATTTTTTTCGGGCGTCGTATAAAAAGTCACTTAATTTGTTAGCAAAAATACGAAAAAACCGATCGCAACAACAGTAAAGGCTTTGGAAACGTAGGTTATACAGTCCTGGACGCAGACACACCATATGTAGTGTGGTGCGATTCCTAATAATTACTAACGATCAATTACTGATGACTTCGCCTAAGTGAAGCCTAATATATGCCAAAATACGGACGAAATGTGCTATCTGTAGAAGACGAAAGCAGCCTTGACGAAATTTAAAGTCCCATGTTGAATGCGAACGGGAGCATATTGGCAGACAATCGATCGGCCGCGTCGCAGTGGGCGCAAGAAGCTTTAGGGCTTCCCGAAGTTCAAGTACAAGCGCGTTTGCGGGGAAATCACCTGCACATTTTGTGCGAAGCAGCGCAGTGTCCGTCTCAAGAATTGGTGACGGCGAGATTTACCAACGCCCTCGAACACACTGATTTAACGCGACTGCTGCCCGATCGACCTAAAATTTACCAGTTGTTTCTGTGTGGGCGCAAAATCGGTTCCCGACAAAATGACTGGACAGTCCGGCTCGATTGTAGCAGTCCCAAGCGACAGCAACAGCCACAGCAACCGGAACCAAAAGTTGCCGAAGTGCCGCCGCCAGCGAGTTCCCCTGACGAACCGCCAGGAAGCCGTAAAAGAGGCGGATTTTTCGGCAAATTTAAGAATGACAATCAGAAACTCAAACAGACACCAAAACCGGTAGAAACAGCAGCCCACCCGCCACAAGTACGGGAAGAACTGGATTTTGACGCCGAAAGTCTGCCGATTGCCTCCCGCATTCAATACCCAGAAGCTTTTGAAACTTCCCCCGTGACGATCGACACTTCGGCTGCTGCGACGCGGGAAGCTTTCGCTTGGGCCGTTCCCCCCCAGCAGAAAGCGAACCGTGGCGCGGTGGCTTTGATTCAATCCCCCGAAGCCGACTCAGGCGAGGGCGATCGCGATGGAACATTGACGGTTTCGCCGGAAACGTTGGCGCGCCGGGGCTATCCAGATGCGATCGCCAGCTATCTCAGCGAAATCCTCGGGCCGATGGGAGTTTCGGTGAAAGTAAGCATTCGCGAAAAAGAACTCAAAAGTAGCCGAGAAACCCTGCCGGTGAATGGGCCGGAAAATATCAAGCCCAAAGAACGCCGACTGCTGGTGCTGTGCGAGTCAGCTTACAGCCCCGACCCCTCATTGCTGGCCGAACCCATCGCCGGCAGGCTGCGGAAACTGCAACTAGAGGATTTCCGGGAAGCCGTGATCGCCAGCCAAGTCAGCGGCGAAGCGAAGCCGGACTGGCTGCTGCGGGTGGATTTGACTTCGCCGGACAAAATTCTCAAGGAATGGGCCAGGTGGGGAGACGTACAGTCGATCGCCAAACTGCTAAATCAACACTTGGCTGCATCGAAAGTCGAAGTGCGGGCAACCCTCAAAGAAGCAACCCTCCACCTGTTTTGCAGCAAAACTGCTAAAAAAGGACAAAAGCCAAAACGGCAAGAATATCCCGACAAGCAGCAAACCACCGACGCGATCGCCCCTTTGTTAGCCTCCTTTGCGCCCCAAGGCATCCGCGCAGCTACTATCTACGGCGTAGAACCAGCCAAGGACTCTCAGGCTGCGCCGGAGTCCCCCGTGTGGATAGACTGGGTGGACTTGCCTGCAGCCCACCACCCCGACTTGGCTGCAAACGCTAGAACGCTGGCAGTCGAGGGCGACCAATTGGCTCTGACTTTTTTATTGAACAGGTTGCTCAACCCCAATCTCAGACGCAAGCTGGAAACAGGAGGGATTCGGGCTGTCGTGCTGCAAAAAGCCAACGTGCTGCACGTCATGACAGAAGCTCTGACTTGCCCTTCTCAGTCGAAGGTAGGGCCGCCGGTGGCTAAATTATTGCGGCAGTTACAAATTCCGGGAGTGGCAGGGGCGCGAGTCTACGGACGCCGCGCCGGCCAGAAACAGCCCCTGTGGCGCTACGCAATTGACCTGAGAACGGCGGTTGACGAGGAATCAGCGGCGGCACCCGCACCGGCTCCCTCGCAACTGGCTGTCTTGGAAAAGGAACCAGTGCCGGAGTTTGCGCCGGCCGAGGATGGGAGTTTTTCGGGTTTGGGCGAGAAGTTGGTGTTCGATGCGCCCGTGCCCAACTCCTGGCGGCCCCGCTTCAAAATCAGACTCCCCGGATACAATCTGGGCGAGCAGTTAGTTCAAGCTGCCGTGCAACCGCTTCTGGCTTCGGGTTTGTTTGTTCCCAACGATGGTTTGTCAACAAATGCTGCCGAACCCGGGGGCGTGAGAGCCGATCGCGCCACCAGCATCGCTTTGATTTGGGCGATCGCCGGCTGTCTGCTGACTTTCAATACCGATTGGCTCCTGGGTCTGTTTCTGCAATCTGCGACGGTCAGTCAAGCTCCTAGCGCCTCGTCCGTTTGCAGCGACAAAAATTGTCAAAATCCCTCCCCCAAGGCTTTGGGCGACGTTACAGCCCCAGAAACGAACGAAACCCCCGACCCGGTTCCCCCTTCTTCTGAGGTGAATTTGCCTCAAATTCCGTTGCAGCCGTTGCCCGAAGCAAACGGGTTCGAGGCTTTCAATGGCTCAGGGTTTACGAAACCGGGAAATACTAGCATTCCTGTAGCTGATGTTTCTGCAGCACCCGTGTTCCCGACTTTGAGGAGCCAGCAGCTTGACGAGCAGATAGCGCGCTATCAAGAGTACATCCACCTGCACAAAAAACCGCCGGATATTTTAATTGTCGGTAGTTCGAGGGCGCTGCGGGGCATCGACCCGGCGGTTTTGGAAACAGCTTTGGCAGCTTCGGGCTACCCGGGGCTGAGGGCTTACAATTTTGGGGTTAATGGAGCTACTCTTCAGGTTGTAGATTCCCTCATCCGCCGGATTTTGCCGCCGCAACAACTGCCAAAATTGCTGGTGTTGGCGGATGGGGCGAGGGCTCTCAACAGCGGGCGGCCGGATTTGACTTTTAGCGCGATCGCTTCTTCGGAAGGTTACAGGCAATTGTCCCGGGGTAGTTTTCTGATCCGCACCACTCAATTAGATGCCGAAGGATCGAATCCCAGCGCCAAAAATCCGGTGGCGACTGCCACTGAATTGGTGCAGAATTTGGAACAAGCTCAAGCTAACGTTCAGCAATTGGTGAGTCAAAAGTTGGTGGAAAGTTCTGCAACTTACAAAAATCGCGATCGGCTTAAAGCGTTTTTGCGATCGATCGCCAATCCATCAGCCCCTGTTGCAACCGAGAACCCCCAAACCCCAGCCCTGGGTCAACAAACCACTGAAAATTCCCAGCCAACAGCAGCAGGTAAACAACCCAGTGAGTTTGAACCAAACGGCTTTTTGCCGATCGATATACGCTTCAATCCCGATACTTACTTTCAGAAGCACCCGAAAGTATCTGGCTACTACGACTCCGACTATCAAGATTTTAAATTGATAGGCGAACAAACTGTAGCACTCAAAAATCTGATCGAATTTACCAAGGTTCGCAACATCAATCTCGTGTTTGTCAATATGCCTTTGACTGAAGATTATTTAGACCCGGTGCGGACAGGTTACGAACAACAATTCCGGCAATATATGCAACAATTAGCAGCTCAAAGCGGACTAATTTTCCTAGATAAAAGTTTATTGTGGCCCCAGGCGCGGGAATCTTTTTCCGACCCCAGCCACCTCAACCGTTACGGTGCTGTTGCAGTTTCTAAGCGGTTGGCTCAAGATCCCATGATTCCCTGGCCGGCGAAACAATAGTTTTGACTTTTGAGTTTTGAGTTATTTTAGAAATTAAAGGAGCCCAGCCTTGCAAGTGGGGCGCGACTATCTCAAAACTATTCTTCCCTGCGGCTAAATACTGAAAATGAAAAGATTGATATTTCCTGAAAATAGTAAAAATACACAGAAAAAAAGTGCCAGAAAAAATCTGCCTGTGATATTTTTTATATTATCTTTAGCATTTTTCTGTTGGAGTTTGTATAAAGGTTTATTTTTACCTTTAGCTTTATCATCTCCGGCGCCCAGCAACGAACAAAGTAGCGAACAGCAAACTCTGGCACCCTTTGAACAGGTTGTCCAAGACGCGCAAAAGTTAGAGGGATTATTTACCCTTTACCGCAATCAAGCAACTAATAAAGTTTATCTGGAAATTACACCGCAACAACTAGACAAAAAGTTCCTGTGTTTCGTCACATTGGCTTCGGGTTTGGGGGAAGCGGGCATTTTGAGCGGAATGCCGATCGGCGATTTCTTGTTTCAACTGCGCCGAACCCAAAATAACGTGCAGTTTGTGATACCAAATATCAATTTTCGCACCAGTCCGGGCGACCCCCAAGCTGGTTCGGTGGAAAGGGCATTTAGCGAGTCGATTCTCTATTCTTTGCCGCTCAAAAGCATTCATCCGGAAAGACAAACTCTGCTGATCGATTTAGGCGATTTGCTGATGAGTGAAAAGCGCGATTTACCAGGAGTAAAAGCGATTTTGCCGATGATTTTGGGCGCTTCTTACTCGATCGATGAAGACAAGTCTTATTTTAAAGATGTTAAAGCGTTTCCGCTGAATGTAGAAATTGCTTCTATTTACGGTTTTTCGAGCGATAATGACAGTGCGGTTAACTATTTACCTTCCATTCCTGACAGTCGGGCTTTTAACCTCCGCATTCACTACAGTTTCTCGGAAGTGCCGCTAAATAACGGCTACCGCCCCAGACTTGCAGACGAGCGAGTGGGCTATTTTCTCACAGCATATAAGGACTTTTCTGACAAGAGCAGCCGGGAGCCTTTTGTGCGCTATATCAATCGCTGGCATTTGCAAAAGCAAATCCCGACGGCGCCGATGTCGCCTCCGGTGCAGCCGATCGTCTTTTGGATTGAAAATAATGTGCCTGTGGAATACCGAAACGCAATTCGCGAGGGCGTTTTGGAGTGGAATAAAGCTTTTGAAAAGGCAGGTTTTACCGAGGCCATTCAGGTCAAACAAATGCCGGACAATGCTAAATGGGACCCCGCTGACGTTCGCTACAATACTATTCGCTGGTCGAGTTCTTTTGAGGCTAGGTTTGCCGGCATCGGGCCGTCTCGCACTAACCCGCTGACGGGGGAAATTTTGGATGCTGACATTCTTTTGGATGCTAATATTGTCCGGCAACTCAAAGAGGGCTATGGGTCTTTGGTGGAACAAAATCGCTCGGTATCTAAGAGCTTTCAAGGGCGAAACGGTTCTAATACTAATCCCTGTCAGTTCGGGATGTATTCTCGCTATTTGAATGTTCTAGAAAATGGGGATTTAGGAAAAAGCAGCGGGGAAAATGCTCAAGGTGGACTTGCTGATGATTTGCCGACTTTGGTAGAAAGATACCAAGAGCAAAAGCGAGATCCTTTATCGCGGTTGATGTCGAGTTCGGATATGTGTTTTGGGTTGGAATCGAGCCGACATTTTGCGATCGGGGCAATGTCGATGGATCTGTTGGAAAATGCAGCGCCTAGCAGTGGGGCGATTGACAATTATGTTAATGAATATATCCGATCTTTGACTGCCCACGAAGTAGGTCATACTCTCGGTTTGAGGCACAATTTTCACGGGAGTACCATGCTGCAACCGGAGGATTTGAACAATACTCAGGTAACTCGCACGCAAGGTATGATTGCGTCGGTGATGGATTATATGCCGATTAATTTGGCACCTCCGGGAACTGTGCAGGGCGACTATTATCCAAGGATTGTAGGGCCTTATGACGATTGGGCGATCGAGTACGGTTACAAGGTGATTGGCGGCGTAAACCCGAACAGCGATTTACCAGCGCTGCAACAAATTGCCAGCCGCGCTGCGGAATCCCAATTAGCTTACGCGCCGGATGAGGATTCTGTTGATATTCTCGATCCGGCTGCAAATAGCTTTGATCTCAGCGCCAATATGCTGAGGTATTCGCAATGGCAATTGGATAATGCTAGGGCGATGTGGAAGCGTTTGGAAAAGCGAATTCCGGTTGGGGAAGATGGTTATAACGAACTGCGGGTGATGTTTGATTCGGTGTTCGGATATTATGTTCAGCAGGTGATGAATGCTACTTTGTACGTCGGGGGACAGTCGTTTAATCGGATTCGCCCCGGTGATACTAATGCGAAGTTGCCGTTTGTGCCGATCGAACTTTCTCAGCAGCGAGAAGCTTTGGCAACTTTAGAGAAGTACGTTTTTGCCCCGGATGCGTTTAGTTTTGCGCCGGAATTGCTCAACAAATTGGCGCCGTCGCGCTGGGAACACTGGGGAAGTCCGGCTTTGGTGTTTCCTCTAGATTACCCGATCGGTGATCGAATTACTTTTTTGCAGCGGTTTGTGTTGCGAGTTTTGCTATCTCCGACGCGGCTGGCGAGGCTGCGGGATGCCGAGTTAAAATCGGCGCCGGAAACTGCTTTGAGGTTGCCGGAAGTGTTGGATACTGTGCAAAAGGATATCTGGAAAGAGGTTTTGCAGCCGACAAATAAAAAGATGGAGGTTTCGACTTTTAGGCGTTCTTTGCAGCGGGAACATTTGGCGATTTTGATCGGAATGGTGCTGCGAAAAACGAATGTTCCTGAGGATGCGCGGAGTTTGGCTTGGTACGAGTTGCGGCAGTTGCGGGAGGGTTTGAGCAAGAGTATTCGGAATTTGGATCGGAATGCTGATGCTTATACGCGGGCTCATTTGGAGGAAACGCGCGATCGCATTTCTAAGGTTTTGAATTCGCAAATTCAGTCGAATTAATCTTGGTATTTGTACCTCATAACAGCGGGAACCGCTGTAAGTCCCGTTATATCAAATCTCTTAGCATCGGAATTATTCCTATCTCTCTTCTCGACATCTGCGTGAATCAGCGTCAATCCCTTGTCATCTGCGGTGAATAAATTCTCTTTTTTGACCGCAGACTAACACAGATTAACACAGATTAACGCAGATTAATTAGATGGATTCCGGTTGCACCATCTGTGATTGTTGACTGTTGATACCAATTTAATGTGAAGTTGCACATATCTCGATTCCCCTAAATCCCCCTTAAGAAGGGGGACTTTGAGAAGAATCTTGTCCCCCCCTTATTAAGCTACCGTGTACACACAAGTCCAGCTAGAGCGGTTTTCCAACCAATGAAGATAGCTTCAAACTGTTGAAGACCAT
>NZ_JAUBRI010000195.1:0-1067 GCF_036701795.1 Microcoleus sp. N9_A1 | reverse complement strand
CCATGACTTGTTCTGCCACTGTCAACTACAAGCTCTGACAATCTTATTTATGGGCGGATTTTTTAAACAGTTTGGACGCAGTACCTCTCAAAATGTGCGGTAGTAACGGCGTTGCTGATTTACGGTATGAAAGGCTAAATAGACCCGTCATAGAAACCAGTATCGACAAAGCTTAGGGATTTTCAACTTATTTTTTTCATACCCTGATTAAGCAACGCCAGAGCGTCTTTCGTCCCCGCAACGATTCGGGGGATGCCAGGGGGATCGAGACTCGACTAAAAGCGAGATTTATCAAGGGTTTTAAGCGATTGTTGACACGCTTGAGTTGGAGGACAATCTAAAATCTCAAATCTAAAATCTCAAATCGATTGACGGCGGCCCCCCATTGCCGCTACGCTGTGAAGTTATAGGTTGCTTTGCTTGCAGAGCAAGCAGCCGGCGTCGCCCGAAAATCTAGTTGCACTGCCCATTGCTGCGCCAACAGCAATAGACAGCTACCGCCAAACTGAGCTAACCAGTCTGGAGGCTAATTGAGAATCTTAACACTCTCTGTAGCCGCCCTGCTCTGTGTTACCGTGCGGGGCGGCTGGGTTTTTGGGTTTCCCTAGAAAACCAAAAACCAGGAGACCATATTATGTCACAGGAATTCGTACCTGACGATAACTTGTCCGAGCGTCCAAATGACACCTCAGCAGTATCGGAACAGGAAGTAGTGCGGATCACGGTTGTCGGTTCCCGCAAGGCCGTGTTAGAAACCATCCACACCTTGTACCGACTGGGATTTGCCGCCGTCGGGGATTGGAGCCCGCCCCAGCGAGGCCCAAAGCCGGGACAAGTTATAAGCGTACTCATTCGCCGATCGCGCAAAGCCTAAAAATTGGATGAAATACCGTAGGGACACGGCAGTGGCCATTAGTGTCAACTTAAGACTGAAAGCCTTGAAAAATCTCGTTTTTACCCTGGTCTAGATCCCCTAAATCCCCCTTAAGAAGCTACCGTGTACACACAAGTCCAGCTAGACTGGGTTTGAGAAGTTAGAAACAAAATAAATCATGGAAAATCCCATC